>JBFMFA010000103.1:0-8331 GCA_040753195.1 Gemmatimonadota bacterium
CCTGCGCGTTGTATTGCGGAGTTCGAAAACCCGACATTACGACCATGCGCGGATTGCGCACGCCCATGGACCTTAGCTCGTGGATTACGAGCTCCAGCTTTTCGACGAGCTGTTCGCGCAATACCAGATACTTCGGCCAAACGCGCTGTTGGTCGTGGGTCAAGAAGTCCTTCAAACGGAAGTTCTCAGAGACGTGCGTTTCCTGGTTCTCAATTGTCACTTCGACAAAGCCGGTAGGTTGCTCGCCGCGTCCGCGGCGCTCGCCAGGCCAGAAGCCGATGTTGTATGTGCCGATCCGGCTTCCCTGTTTCGCAGAGAATGGAATCAGCGAGATCAGCGCAAAACGCTTCTGCGTTACGGAGTCTTGAGCGCTATACACCCCCGGGGTGCGGTGGGTGCTGTCTCCGAATAGTCGAGCCAACGCTCCCACTTCGAAGCGCGGCGCCTCTGCGGGATGCACAAACAGAGCGCGCAGCGCCCCGCTACGCCCGCCAATGGCGCGCGTCAGAGCACTATCTGAAGACGGCGTCGCATCGACCTGAGCGCTCAGCGGCGCTAACGCGGCGCTGCAGACGAGCGCAACAATCGTTAGGCTGATTTTACGTGCGCGGCCGTGCCGATCCACCGGATGAGGGCCAAGCTGCATAGCGGCAACATGTTTGGGTCCAACACGAGCCGCACAGCCGCCCGAGGGGGGAAGCGCGGCAGATCCTAATACTTCGGGACGCCCAGTTGCTGCGCCCGTAACCGAATCACGCGGTGCGTGTCTCGCGACACACTTGAAGCGTGCTTCCCGCCGTGGCCCCCTCTCCGCAGCGGGCGCGCTATAGTAACGCTCAGGTCAGTAGATGTAAACCGGCGTTCCGACGGGCACGAGTTGATACAATGTCTCGATGTCTTCGTTCCGCAGTCTCACGCAGCCGTGGCTGACCGAGGTTCCGATGGACGAAGGCACATCGGTTCCGTGCAACGCGTACCCATCACCCATGTTGAGCCGATGGGTACCCACGACGCCCGCAAACTTGCGGTGATTCGTGCCGAACGGCGGGATGAAAACTTTCCCATCTACGACGATCTCACGGCCCTCTCCGCCTTCCAACACCTCGGCGCGGCCGTCCGCGAATTGCCTAACGATCTCAGTGGCGTCGACGACTAAAGCGGAGCCATCGCTCAGGGTAAAGGGCGTGTCGCGCGTCAGCTGCACCGGTTCAGCCTTCTTCTTGTGGGCGACTTCCACATAGTGCCAGTCCGGCGGAACCCACACCGGATCGCTCTCTTTCCACAGGACTTTGAGCCGCCCGCGCGGCGTCTCGAACTTCCACTCCGCGTCTTTCCCCGTCCCTTTGCCCTTCGCGAGCACTTTTCCGCTCCCCGTCGCTACGCGGGTCGTAAAGACGACCTGATCTTCCTGCTTATACCAAAGCCGATGATCGGCAATGCTGATCACGATGTACTGTTTTTCCCTGGCCGGGTCTGCCGAGGCCGCCAAAGCGGCGTGGAGGGAATCGGAGCTCGTCCCAGCAGAGCGGCGCGCGTCGGCAAGCAGCTGCAGGTTGTCGTTGAACACCATCCGCGCTACATCGCGCGCATACCGCGCCTCGACCATTTTCGCGCACCCCGCCGCGAACAAGCCGATGAGCAGCACAACGCTCGCGATTAGGCGCACGCGCACGCGCCGGTGATCCGGTGCGGGTGAAAAGACGTACGTGACTTCGGGGTCGCTCGTCGCGCTCATCAGTCGTAAAAGTATACCTTCATCCCGGGGTTCACATTGGGCGCAATCGCCCGCAGATCAGCCTGTTCCACCCTAATGGAACCGGGCAATACGTAGGCCGAATCCGCTAAGGGGCCCTGGTCCGGGACCGAATAAATCACGGTCCCGTCTGAAAGGACGACTCCCACCGGGCCCAGGCCACCCTTCACCACCGTATCGTTAGGTACCGCCAGCCCACGATCGCGAAAAATCCAGCTCGGCACTGCCCAGGGCTGACGCGCTTCAATCACTCGGGCCACCGTCCGCTCGCCGCGCGGTGCAACGATCCGGACTGCGGAAGGGCCGTCTCCGATTGCGCGTTCCGGACCGACGCGGATGGGTATCGAGCGCAAAACGGCACCACTTTGCTGCAATCGCATGAGGCCGCTGTCCACGACGACAGCAAGATGAAGGTCGCGGTCTCCCAGCGCCTGGCGGCGCAGCAACTCCATCATGACCCGTAGGCGCTGGCTTTCATTGGCCAATTCGACGTCCACCTTCGCCTTTTCGACGTCACTCATGTTCGCCCGCAGGCGCTGTGCTTCGTCATGGTACCGCAGCCATCGCGCGGCGATCCACCCATTGGCGCCCATTAGCGCGACAATCGCCAGCACGAGTGCGATGCTCATACGGGGATGTCGCACTCGAAAAGCGCGCCAACTCCCGCTCATTCGCCCTGTGACAGCTGAAGCAGACGGCTTTTCACTGACAGTTCTCTCCTGGTAGCTCCGGGAAGCCTCGCCCTCGGCGTCGAACCGGCCGACAGCTATCTATCTTACGATTCGACATTAGCCCGCCGGTTCGAAGAAAATCTACAATGCGCTTGAAGCGGTCTGTTGTTCTGATAGTGCTAGATGGCGTTGGGCATCGAGAGGAGCGCGAAGGCAACGCCGTCGCCCTCGCTCAGATGCCAACGTGGCGCCACGTCCTTGCGACGCGACAGCATGGGCTCATCAACACATCCGGACGTTCGGTGGGGCTCCCCGACGGTCAGATGGGAAACAGTGAGGTCGGCCACCTCAACCTGGGTTCGGGGCGCGTGGTGAAGCAGGACATGGTTCGCATCAGCGACAGCATTGCAGACGGCTCCTACTTCGAGAACGCCACGCTGCGCGCGATCTGTGACGTCGCCAGGAAGGGCGGGACGTTGCATCTGATGGGGTTGATCGGGAATGGCGGAGTGCACGCGTTGGATGAGCACCTGTTGGCGCTGATCGACCTGGCGCAGCGCGAAGGAGTGCCGCGCGTCGCGGTACACGCGCTGCTCGACGGTCGTGATACGCCGCCGACATCGGGTCTCAGCTTCATGGAGGAGCTGGTCGCGCGGAGCGGCGGCCGCGCAAGAATAGCGACGTTAGGCGGCCGCTACTTCGGAATGGACCGCGACAAACGCTGGGAGCGCGTGCAGAAATGGTACGACGCGATTGTGCGCGGCATCGGGTTAAGCGCTGACGATCCGGTGCAAGCTGTGCGCGATGCGTATGCGCGCGGTGAGACCGACGAGTTCATCACACCGGTCGTTCTGCAGGACCACGGGAAACCGGTGAGTCTGCTGCGGAACGGCGATGCGTTGTTCTGCTTCAATTTCCGGTCGGACCGCATGCGTCAGATCCTGCGCGCGCTGCACGATCCGGCATTTGCGGGTTTCGACGTCAGTGACCGGCCGCACCTAACGACGGCGACGATGACGCAGTACGACGAGACGTTCACATTCCCCATTGCCTTCCCTCCCTTTTCCCTGGCGTGCGGCGTCTCGCAGGTCGTCTCCCAAGCCGGCATGCTGCAGTTTCACACCGCGGAGACCGAGAAATACCCGCACGTGACGTTCTTCTTCAATGGTGGGGTTGAGCAGCCGTACCCTGGAGAGGAGCGCCTGTTGGTGCCTAGCCCGAAAGTCGCCACGTACGATCTGCAGCCGGAGATGTCGGCCCCCGGTGTAACCGACGGCCTGTGCCACGCCATCGAGAGCGGCGCGTACGAGTTTATTCTGTGTAACTACGCCAATGGCGACATGGTGGGACACACCGGCGTCCTGGGCGCCGCGATCGAGGCGATGGAGACGGTGGACGTGTGCCTAACGCGGGTCCTCGCCTCGGCACAACAGGCGGGCGCCTGTGTGATTCTCACCGCCGACCACGGCAACTGTGAGATGATGATCGATCCCGTCACCGGCGGACCGCATACCGCGCACACGACCAATCCCGTCCCTTTCACGATTGTGGACCCCGAACGCGACTGGCCCGTCCGCCCGGGCGGCGCGCTCTGCGACGTCGGACCGACCGTCCTGGCAATGCTTGGCCTGACGCAACCTAAGGAAATGACCGGGCGCGACTTGCGCCTTACCTAACGACTATGACTCTTCGTTCGTTTACTGCGGCAGCCATCCTCACAGCGACAGGTGCGGCGCAGGCTCAAGTCGGCCACTTGCCACAACGCAGTCCCTACCGCGATGTGCTGATCAAGCACCAGCTCACGTACTTCGCGGGATATTACGGCGGCACCAGCGATCCGGGCCGCGTTGCGCCAAGCGATGGACCCATGATTGGTGCGCGCTACGCCGTTAGGCTCGGCGGCCCGATCTTCCTGACCACGCGCCTCGCCGGAGTCTTCAGCGACCGGTTGGTCGTCGATCCTACGCTGCCTCCCGCTGAGCGACTCGTCGGTACGACAAACGTGCCGCTCATCTTCGGCGACGTCGGTTTCGACCTCGTGTTGACTGGCACAAAGAGCTGGCACTCGCTGTCGCCGGTGATCAACGGCAGCGTCGGCCTGGCGGCCGACGCCTCGGGAAAGACCGACAAGAGCCGCTACCGCGTCGGCATCCCGTTTCTGCTCTCCTATGGTCCGTCGCTGCGCTTTACGCCTGGCGATGGTAAGTGGAGCTGGCGCCTCGACCTCACCGACCAGTTCTTCCGCATCCGCTACCCCGAGTCCTTCTTCCTGAAAACGGGCGCCGATTCAACGTACCTCCCAATCGACGCCAAACGCAGCCTGTGGCGCCACAACTGGTCTACCACGCTCGGGCTGTCGGTGGCTCTCTTTCGTTAGGCCACACATGCCCACTGCGGAGCTCACTCGGCGGGTCCGCTTCGCGGCCGCGCACCGATACCG
The DNA here is from genome assembly GCA_040753195.1 of Gemmatimonadota bacterium. Classification (GTDB taxonomy): domain Bacteria; phylum Gemmatimonadota; class Gemmatimonadetes; order Gemmatimonadales; family Gemmatimonadaceae; genus DASYRX01. The sequence goes on from JBFMFA010000103.1 coordinate 4,865, forward strand.
CCGGCCGGAGTGGGATGACGAAAAAAACCTGGCGGTCTTCGGCCTGTGCGCGCGACCTTCGTTTCATGGTCACTCGTACGTCTGCGACGTGACAGTCGCCGGTGAGATCGATCCGCAGACCGGTTTCGCGGTGGACTTGGCGCGCCTCGACGCCGTGCTCGCGCGCGAAGTCGTCCAGCGATTCGATCACCGCAACATCAATGTAGACGTCGCCGAGTTCAGCGACGGCGCGCTCGTTCCCACCGGTGAGAACCTCGCACGCTTCATCTTCGAACGCGTCCAGGCAGGCATCGATGGTCGCGTCGTCGAGGTCCGCGTCGCCGAAGATGATACCTTGAGCGCGACGTATCGCGGATCAAGGGGTCAGACCCCATGAAACAGGCTGAACCCGTCTCGCTTCCCGTGTCCCTCGATGCCGTCGAGGAGACGCCCGTCTGGCTCGAACTGAACGGCGCACCGATCGTCACCTGGATGTGTACGCCGGATCAACTCGATGATCTCGTCATCGGCTGGCTCTTCGGCGAGGGATACATCGAGCGCCCGACGGACATTCTGCGCATGCGTCCGTGCACGAAAGAACTCGGCTTTTGGGTAGACATCGCTTCCGAGCGATACAACACGGTCGAAGGCATGGAGCGGCGCCGCATCCTCGCGTCCGGCTGCGGATCCGTCACCGCCATCCTGGGCTCGTTAGGCGACGTCCCGCGCCGGAAAGCCCAGCTTCCCGAGCTCGACACGCCGCGTCTGCGCGCGTTGTTCAAGGATCTCTTCGGTCGCGGTTCGCGCTACAAGGAAACGGGCGGCGTGCACGCCGCCGCGCTCACAGACGGCAACTCGCTGCTCTTCCACGCCGAAGACATCGGCCGCCATAACGCCGTCGACAAAGTCATGGGCGCGGCGCTGCAGGCCGATCGCAATCCGGAAAACCTGATCCTCCTCGTCACCGGGCGGATCTCCGGAGAACTGGCGTACAAAGCCGCGCGCGCACGCATCGCCGTGGTCGCGACGCCATCGGTGCCGTCCACGATTGCCGTCGACATCGCGCGCGCTGCGCAGATGCTCATGGTCGGGCGCGCCGTTAGCGGCCAGCCGCAATTGCACTACCCCGGCGCGTGACGACAACCCTGACCGGCGTCATCCTCGCCGGTGGTCGCGCGAGCCGGTATGGAGGACACCCGAAAGGTCTCGAGCGCGTCGGCGGCGAACGCATCATCGACCGGGTCGCCGAGTCACTTCGTTCGGTCACTGAGAATCTCCTGCTCATCGCGAACAGCGCCGACGCCGATGCCTGGCTTGCCGGCGTTAGGCGCCGCGCCGATGTCATTCAGGATTCCGGAAGCCTGGGCGGCATTCACGCCGCGTTGTCGCACGCGCAGAGCGACGTGATCATCCTTGCGTGGGACATGCCCTTTGTGCCAGGCCCGCTCCTGCGCCGATTCCTGCAGCTGGCCGCCACGCACGACGTGGTTGTCCCGGAGAGCGAGTCCAGGCGCGGCGTCGAGCCGCTGTGCGCCTTCTATTCCGCACGCTGCCTCGGCGCCGTCGAACAGCGCCTCGCGGCAGGCGATCGCCGTGTGGTCTCGTTTTTCGATGATGTCCGGGTGGCGCGATTGCCATTCGAAGAGGTGCAGCGTTACGGCGATCCAGCCATCATGTTCATGAATGTCAACACGCCTGACGAGCTCACTCTCGCCAATTCGCATGACGCCGCCAATCGTCACAATCGTTGGGCGCAAGCATAGCGGCAAAACAACGCTCGTCGTGCGCGTCGCTGCCGAGCTGCACCGCCGCGGTCATCGCGTGATGACTATCAAACACGGCGCGCACACGTTCAATATCGATCCCGCGACAACGGACACCTATCGGCACTACCACGAAGGGAGCGCCGAACGCGTCGTGATGGTCGCGCCAGACAAGTTTGCCCTCGTCCAGCGCTGGAGCGACGAGCTCGGTCCGCGCGAGATCGTGGATCGCTTTCTCGCCGAGGCGGACGTCGTGTTATGTGAGGGCTTCAAGGCCTCGGACCTTCCTCGTATTGAGGTCTTCCGGCGCGCTGCGCATGCCGCGCCGCTGTACGATGACAAGGCGCCTAACGCGCCCTTGTATCTCGCCGTGGTCACCGACGATCCTCAGTTCCGTCCGTCTATCCCGGCGTTCGACATCAACGCCGCATCGGTCATCCGTGAGGTGGCCGATCTCATCGAACGGCGAGTGATTGGCGACGAACGCGCAGGAGCCGGCTCATGACGCGTCTCGCACTCACCATAGTCGCGTTAGGCTCAGCGGCCTGCGCATCGGCTGGCGGCCGTTCGGGTACGCCGACGCCGCGGCAGCAGTTGACGCGCTTCATCGACTCGGCCGTGGCCGACCCCAAGTTCCGATCCGCGCAGTGGGGAATGTTGATCGTGGACCCGGAGCGCGCGGATACGATCTACTCGCTCAACGCCGGGAAGCTTTTTGTGCCGGCGTCCAATCAGAAGCTCCTTACGGGCGCCGTGGCGCTCGACGTGTTGGGACCCTCGTATCGTTATGCAACGCACGTGGCGGCTGGCGGAGCGATCGTTGACAGCGTCGTGCAGGGCGATCTCCTCGTTCGCGGAACGGGCGATCCCAGCGTCAGCGACGCCATGCAGACCGACGCGATGCTGCCCCTGCGGGCCATCGCGGATTCGCTGTATGCGCGCGGAGTTCGGCGCGTCGCCGGACGCCTGGCGAGTGTGGGCGATCTCTTCCCTGCCCCGGCATATGGCTTCGGCTGGGCGTGGGATGATTTCGACTTCCCGTATGCGGCCGGCGTCGACGAATTGATGTTCAACGAAGGGTTCACCCGCATCCGCATTCGCGCGGGGACCGATAGCGGCGCTCCCGTATCCGTGACGACAGCTCCGGCGCGTACGTACCCACGCCTGCAGGTTCTGGCACGGACCGTCCTGCGCGGTGACAGCAGCGCGCGAAATGGTCGCGCCATTCGTGTGCGACACGACAGCACCGCGTTAGGCACGGTAATCATTGATGGTGCCATCGCCGCCGGTGACTCGGCCGAACGGCGCATCGCGTTCCGCGACCAACGACATGCCTTCCTGGGCGCTCTCCATGAAGCGTTGACTGAGCGAGGGATCGCTGTCGATCGTGGCGAACCCGCATCCACCGCCGGCGCGTCCAATGCTGCGCGCGAGCCGGAAGGGTATGCGCTCTTCTCGTGGCACTCAGACTCGTTAGGTAGGATCCTGGCGGCGTTCCAAAAGCCGAGCCAGAATCAGATCGGCGAGTTGTTGTTGCGTACCGTCGGGGCGATCGGCGGAACCACCGGCACGCCCGAAGAAGGCGCGCGTATCGTCACGGACGCGCTGCTGGCGTGGGGTGCGGCACAGGACGGTTTCCGCGTGCGCGATGGCAGCGGGCTCTCTCGCCACAATGTCGTCTCTCCGGAAACAATCATCAAAGTGCTCGATGCGATGCGGCGCTCC
>JBFMFA010000104.1:0-8323 GCA_040753195.1 Gemmatimonadota bacterium
GCACGCGCGCCTAACGCCGCTCAAGATGAACGAGATCTGTCCGTCGTCACCGGGACCGATGGCGTGGCCAAGATCCCGCTCGGGCGTGCAGGGCTCTGGAACGCGCGGACGCTCTACGCGGCCCCGATGGCAAGCTCGATGGGCGAGTGGGAGGTGGCGTTCGCAACGCTCGTCTTCGAAGTGGCGGCGCCTAACGGCACGCGATCAGAATCGCACGGCGAGGTCGCGCTCAACACCAGCGACTCCACTGACGTGGTCGCCGTCGTCACCGCCTACCACGCGGCGCTCGCCGCCGGCGACAGCACGGCGGCGCTCGCGCTACTCGCGCCCGACGCGATCATCCTCGAGAGCGGCGGCGTAGAAACGCGCGACGAGTATCGCTCCCATCATTTGCCGGGCGACATCGGTTTCGCGCGAGCCATCAAGAGCGAGCGCGGAGCGATCCGCGTCATTGTGCAGGGTGACGTTGCCTGGGCGACATCAACGAGCACGACTCAGGGTGAGTATCGCGGCAGGCAGATCAACTCCTCCGGCGCAGAACTGATGGTGCTGGCGCGAACGGCGGCTGGCTGGAAGATCCGCGCGATTCACTGGTCATCACGTGCTCGGCGGCCGTAGTGCCCCTGCGCTCTTCTACATGGTTGGCTGAGGGATTCCCTGACAGAATTCAGGGGCTCTTCCTCACGTTGACACCAACGCGGCAATCGTATGCTCAGCGCGAAGGAGTAGTCGCCCGTCCCCGATATGCGGTGCAAACCTCTGTAGAGTTCTGCGCTTAGATGCTGGCCCTTGTCCGCGTTGGCTATCTCGCCCTAATGCTCGTTTTTGGCCAGTATCTGCTGGTCGGGAGCGGCTTTGGCTGCAGCGCCGCCTCTTCAGGCGACGCTGCGAGCATGTCCGACGTGACGATGGCTGTGCAGGCCGCGCCGGACCACGATGCTGGCTGCGGCGAACCGCAGGAGCATGCCAGTTGTACACTGGACGGCGTGACGTGCAGTGCAATGGCAGGGTGTGCCACCGTCGTCATGAGCTTGGCTGCGCGGCAAACAGTCACAACACCCAGCCTAACGCACGAGCTTGTGTTGGTCGACAGCCGCAGTGTGACCGCACGCAACATCCCCCCGGATCCTCCCCCTCCGCGGGCGTAGTCTCCCCCGTAACGCACGCATAGGTCCGCGCACGCTCGTTAGGTAGCGCGCATCTGGTCCGGCCGACTCAAGTTCGGCCTCACAGGGAGACTTGCAGGAACATGCCTAGAATCACATCCGGAGTTGGCCGCGCCCTTGTGCGGCTGGTTGCCATCGCCGTCGCGTTAGGCACCCTCAGCGGGCGTGGGTCGCTTTTGGGAGCGCAGCAGAGTGGAACGCTCGTCCTGGGCGATCTCTACCGCGACCTTCAGCGTGAGAGCCCAAAGCTACAGGGAGCGCGCGCCCTCGTGCGCGCCGCCGAGGCACGCATTCCTTCATCCAAGCTGCCGCCCGATCCCCAGTTGCAGCTCGGGTTCATGAACTACACCGTGCCGGGGCTGCGACCGATGGACCCGTTAGGTATGGCGCAGTTGCAGGTGATGCAAATGCTCCCGGTGGCGGGCAAGCTCGCGCTGTCCGGGCGGGTGCGCACCGCACAAGCCGACGCGCAACGCGAACGCGCGAGCGACCTGGGCTGGGAGCTACGCAGCCAGGCGGCGATGGCGTTCTACGAACTCTATCAAACCGAGCAACGTCTTGCCGTGATGCGCGAGACCCTGCGGTTGCTGCAGGATCTTCAACGCACGGCGGAGGCGATGTACCGCGTGGGTGAGGGACGTCAGGCCGACGTCCTGCGTGCACATGTCGAGATCGCGCGCATGACGGAAGACACATTGCGCATGCAGACAATGCGCACGGCGATGCATGCCCGGCTCAATGCGCTGCTCAATCGCGCGGCAGATGCGCCAATCGCGACGCCGCTGCTCCCCGCGTTTCCCGAGTCATTACCACCGCTCGAGACTCTAGCCGCTGACGCTGAGCGCGGCCGTCCGATGGTTAAGGCCGGCGAACGCGAGGTGGAAGCCGCTGACGCCTCAGCACGTTTCACGCGCCGCGAGATCTGGCCGGATATCACGTTAGGCGTGCAATACGGCCAGCGAAGTGCCGAGATGGGAACCGAGCGTATGGGAAGCTTGATGCTCGGTGCGAGCATCCCCGTCTTCGCGTCGCAACGGCAGTTGCGCATGCGCGAGGAAGCGAGCGCCATGCAGGTGATGGCGCGCGCCGACCTCGTGGCGATGCGCGCAGACACGCGAGGTCGCGTGGCCGAAGCGTACGCCAACCTCACGCGAGCGCGGAATCTGATCCGCCTTTATGCACAGACGGTGTTGCCGCAGGCCGAGGCGACGGTGACGTCGTCGCTCGCTGCGTACCGTGTGGGAAGCGTCGATTTCATGACAGCGCTCGATAACCGCATGACCGTGAATCAGTACCGCCAGGAGCTGTTCACGCTTGAAGCCGAGGAGGGCACAGCCTGGGCGGAGCTCGAGATGCTGCTCGGCCGCGAGCTTTTCGAGCCCACCGTTACGCGGCGAACTGCAAATGGCCAAGGAGACAGACGATGACGCCCGAGTCAGATGTGAAGAAAGTCGAGACGCCGTTCGGAAGCTCGTTAGGCGGAGCCCGACGCACGTTGCGCTGGATCTTGATTGTCGGCGCACCGTTGTTGGCGCTCGCTGTGGTGCTCCTGCTGCGTCGGCGCACTGAGTCCGTCGCACCTGAGACGGCCGGCGGACACGAAGCCATGGCCGGCATGACGGCGGGTGACACGGCGCAGCCGGTGATGCTCTCCCCAGAAGCAGCGCGGCGCATCGGCGTCACATACGCAACAGCCACGGTCGGCACGCTCGAGCGCGAAGTGCGCACCGTTGGCCAAGTCACGTTCGACGAAACGCGGGTCAAAGCGATCGCGCCCAAGATCGACGGTTGGGTGGAGCGACTGCACGTCGACTATACCGGAATGCCGGTGCAGGCGGGCGCGCCGTTACTCACGATTTACTCCCCCATGCTCGTCACGGCGCAGGAGGAGTTGCTACTCGCCAAGAAACTTGCGCAGGACGTCGCGGGCGGGACGAGTGACGCAATGCGCGGAGCCGACGAGTTGCTGCGCTCAGCGCGGCGACGACTGGAATACTGGGACATTCCGCAACGCGACATCGACCGCATCGAACAGACCGGTGAGGTGCAGCGCACGCTCACGTTGCGAGCCCCGGTCGGTGGTGTGGTCATCGAGAAATCGGTGTTAGGCGGCCAGAAGATCATGGCCGGCGATGCGCTGTACCGCGTCGCGGATCTCAGTGTGGTGTGGGTGGAAGGCGAAGTGTTCGAGCAGGACCTTCCGCTCGCGCGCGTAGGTCTGCCGGCAATCGCGGAATTCGAGGCGCTGCCCGGGGAGCGGTTCACTGGTCGCATCTCCTACATCTACCCGACGCTCAATGCAGACACTCGCACGGCGCGTGTGCGGGTGGAGTTGGCGAATCGCAGCTTGCGACTGAAGCCGGGGATGTATGCCACGCTGCGTTTCAGTGGCGGCAGCCGCGGCAGCGTGCTCAGCGTGCCGCGCTCGGCTATCCTCTCCACGGGCGAGCGAAACATCGTTTTCGTTAGGCGCGACGATGGACAGCTGGAGCCGCGCGAGGTCCGCGTAGGCGTCGCTGGTGAAGATCGCATCGAGATCCTCTCCGGCGTCGCCGCCGGCGAGACGGTTGTCGCCTCGGCGACATTTCTCGTCGACGCCGAATCCAACCTCGGCTCGGCGCTGGGCGGGATGGGAAACATGCCGGGGATGGACATGACGACGCCGCCCAAAACGGCGCCGGCGCCGGCTGGAAAGAAGCCTAACGAGACGCCAAAGATGCCCGATATGGACCATTCGGGTCATGGGAGGTAGCCGGTCATGCTCAAGCGCATCATCGAATGGTCAGCAAAGAACACCCTGATCGTGCTGCTGTTCACGGTCGCGGCCATAGCCGGTGGCATCGTGGCACTCTCGCGCACGCCACTCGAGGCGCTGCCGGACCTGAGTGACGTGCAGGTGATCGTGCAAGCGGACTACAACGAGCAAGCGCCGCGCATCGTGGAAGATCAGGTCACGTATCCGATTGCGGCCGAGATGCTGAAAGTCCCCGGCTCGCGCACGGTGCGCGGCTATTCCTTCTTCGGCGTCTCGTTCGTCTACGTAATCTTCGAAGACGGGACCGATCTGTACTGGGCACGCTCGCGCGTGCTGGAATACTTGAGCGGGATCAAGGGGAAACTTCCCGCGACGGTCACACCCACCTTAGGCCCCGACGCCACAGGGCTTGGCTGGGTGTACCAGTATGCGCTGGAGGACACGACCGGCAAGCTCACGCTGGCCGAGTTGCGCAGCGTGCAGGACTGGTATCTGCGTTATGCGCTGACCGCCGTGCCGGGTGTGAGCGAAGTCGCCAGCGTCGGCGGTTTCGAGAAACAGTATCAAGTCGACATCGACCCGGCGAAGCTCCTCGCCTACGGAATCCCGGTCACTCGTGTGATGAGCGCGATTCAGAACGCCAACAGCGACGTGGGCGCGATGGTGATCGAGCTATCTGAGCGCGAATACATGGTGCGTGGGCTCGGCTATCTCAAGTCCATTTCGGATATCGAAAACGTCGTCGTCGGTGCGACGCCTAACGGGACACCGATCCGCGTCGCCGAACTGGGGAGTGTGCAGATTGGGCCCGCGGTGCGCCGCGGCGTCGCGGAGCTGGACGGCCGCGGGGACGCCGTAGGCGGCATCGTCGTTATGCGTTTCGGTGAGAACGCGCTGGAGACGATTCGGAACGTCAAGACCAAGCTCGCGCAGGTGGAAAAGGGGCTGCCGCCGGGGGTGGTCGTGCGCACGGTCTACGACCGCAGCGATCTCATCGAGCGCTCGATCGAAAACCTGCGCGGAAAGCTGATCGAAGAAAGCGTGATCGTCGCGCTCGTCTGCATCGCGTTTTTGCTGCATGCCAGCTCCGCGCTCGTAGCCATCATCACACTTCCGATCGGCATTCTGATCGCGTTCATCGCCATGCGCTGGGTGGGCGTAGGCGCCGATATCATGTCACTCGGCGGCATCGCGATCGCCATCGGGGCCATGATCGATGCAGCGATCGTGATGATCGAGAACATGCACAAGCATCTGGAGAGGGCCAGGCGGCCAGGATCCAGCGATACGGGTGAGAAGTGGATTGACACGCGGCACCTAACGAGCGCTGAGCGCTGGCGCATCGTCGTTGCATCATCCAAGGAAGTGGGGCCGGCGCTCTTCTTCTCGCTCCTCATCATCACCGTTTCGTTCCTTCCTGTCTTCACGCTGCAGGGTCAAGAGGGGAGGCTGTTCCGTCCGCTCGCGTTCACGAAGACGTTCTCGATGGCGGCTGCGAGCCTGCTCTCGGTAACGCTCGTGCCAGTGGCGATGGGGTTCTTCATCAGGGGAAGGATCTTCAAAGAACAGGCGAATCCGATCAACCGCGCACTGATCGCCGCCTACCGTCCGATCATCACGTGGGTGCTCGGGAATCGCTGGCCGGTGATCTCAGCGACAGTGGTCGCGCTTATCCTCACGTGGCTTCCATGGTCACGGTTAGGCAGCGAGTTCATGCCGCGCCTCGATGAAGGTACGGTTCTCTACATGCCCACGACGCTTCCGGGCGTGAGCGTAGCGCGAGCGCGTGAGATCCTGCGCATTCAAGACAGTGTCCTGAAGTCATTCCCCGAAGTCGATCATGTGTGGGGAAAAGCAGGTCGCGCCAACACGGCAACGGATCCCGCCGGACTTGACATGTTCGAGACGACGATCACGCTGAAGCCGGAAGCGGAGTGGCGCAGCGGGATGACATACGACGCGCTCATCGCCGAGATGGATTCGGCGGTGAAGCTCGCTGGGGTAACCAATGCGTGGACGATGCCGATCAAAGGGCGCATCGACATGCTCGCGACGGGAATACGCACTCCTGTCGGGATAAAGATTTTCGGTCCCGATCTCGCCGAGCTTGAGCGGTTAGGCAAGCAGGTCGAACAATCTGTGCAGATGGTGGCGGGTACACGCAGCGCATTCGCCGAGCGCGCCGTGTCGGGATACTACCTTGACATCGACATAGATCGGGCCGCGGCGGCGCGGCATGGGCTCAACGTGGGAGACGTGCAGACGGTCATTGCGACGGCGATCGGCGGGATGACGATTACGCAGACGGTGGAAGGACGCGAGCGCTACGGCGTGCGTGTGCGGTATCCCCAGGAGCTACGCGATACGCCGGAGAAGCTCGCTTCGGTGCTCATTCCGATCAGTCACAGCCGCGGCGGAGGTTCGTTAGGTGGCGCTGGTGCGATGGGCGGCATGGGCAACGATGCCCCGGTGCCTGCGTCCGCCGGCGCTCCACAAGTCCCGTTAGGCCAGGTCGCCACGATACGTAAAGTCGCCGGCCCGATGGTCGTGCGTACCGAAGACGCCATGCCGACCGCGTGGGTTTACGTCGATGTCGCGGATCGCGATATCGGCAGCTACGTCGCGGAAGCGCAGCGCATGGTGGAGAGTGAAGTGGCGTTCCCCCCGGGGTACTCGGTTGTGTGGAGCGGGCAGTACGAATACATGCAGCGCGCCAAGGAGACGATGAAGCTCGTGATTCCGGCGACGCTGGCGATCGTTTTCCTGCTGCTCTATTTCAACTTCAGGAGCGTGGCCGAGACGCTCATCGTTATGCTGTCGCTGCCGTTCGCCATCGTCGGCGGCATCTGGTTCATCTGGGCGTTAGGCTACAACTGGTCGGTCGCGGTCGCCATCGGCTTCATTGCGTTGGCAGGGGTGGCAGCGGAGACGGGCGTCGTGATGCTGATCTACCTGGACCATGCGTGGCACGCGCGTCTGGCAGGAGGTCAGCGACCCTCCCTTCGCGACCTGTACGACGCGGTGATGGAAGGCGCCGTCGAGCGTGTGCGGCCGAAGCTGATGACCGTCACGGCGATCATGGCCGGGCTACTGCCGATTTTGTGGGGACACGGAGCCGGCGCGAGTGTGATGAAGCGCATCGCGGCACCGATGGTGGGCGGGATGGTCTCGAGCACGATTCTGACGCTGATCGTGATTCCCGCGATCTACTCGTTATGGAAGGAGCGCGAGGTGCGCGTCACGATCACAGCGCACGAGGCGCACCGGGCCACGCCGGAACCTGCCGGCGCGAATTGACAATGCGACTTCATCGATCGACGGAGCGACTTTATGAGTAAAAAGGCTGCACCAAGTGAACAACAGGCGCAATTGAGTGGCCGTAACCTAACGCGACGCGCGTGGGTCGGCAGCGCCCTATCTGTTGCTGCCATTGGCGGCGTGGGCATGGCGCTCAAGACCGGTTGGCGCTATCGCGGTCAACCGCAGGCCCCCGGCAGCGCGGATGCGAGTGACATCGGTACACTCACCGTCTATAAGAGCCCTACGTGTCAGTGCTGTGAGCGATGGATCAAGGTCGTTCGCGATAGCGGGTTCACGGTGAGCACCGAGGACCGGACGGACGTGACGCCGATCAAACGCGAGCACGGAATACCTAACGCGCTCTGGTCGTGCCACACCACCGTGGCCGACGGCTACGTGTTTGAAGGACACGTGCCGCCCGATCTCGTGCAGCAAGTGCTGCGCGATCGGCCGGCGTTCGCGGGTTTGGCGGTGCCCGGCATGCCGCAGAGCGCGCCGGGGATGGACAACGGGCACGAGCAATACGAAGTGAAGTCGTTTACGCGTTCGGGTACGACGGCGACGTACGCGGTGCGCATCTAACGCGGGTCGCAGCGGCGGCCGCGAGCCGTTCGCGGCGCCTGGGAGGTACTGGTATGAACGTTCTGCGTACGGCATGGCTGCTGGCTGGGGGACTCGCCTTGCCGTCCGTCACGGCGGCGCAGCAGCCGACGGGTCATGAGATCGTCGAGCGGGTGGAAGCGCTGCTTTGGGGGAAAACGCTCGTCGCGGATATCGACATGCAGGTCACCACTCCGCGCTGGCAACGCACGGTGTCACTGCGCACCTGGATTGAACGGCCGCGGCGTTCATTCATCCGCATTCTCGCGCCGGCCAAGGAAGCCGGGATCGGATCACTACGCATCGGCGCGGAGATGTGGAACTATCTCCCGGCGATCGAGCGCACGATCAAGATCCCGCCGTCAATGATGCTGCAGCCGTGGATGGGCTCTGACTTCACGAACGACGATCTCGTGAAAGAGAGTAGCCTCGTCAACGACTATGAGCACCGCGTCCTAACCACCGAGACAGTAGACGGCGTGAGCGCCTACGTCGTAGAAGC
>JBFMFA010000105.1:0-8245 GCA_040753195.1 Gemmatimonadota bacterium
GTGACGATCTCCCAGGCACTCCTCTGGCTTGGCAGGTCGCCATGCGAGAGCTACTCACGCGAGTGACCGGTCGGGCGGCCGCTTCCGTGGTCGGTGGGAACTAGACCGCCAACCGCCGGAAGGTTGCGCGCTCGGGGGCCGCGCCGCCGTGTGGTTCTTGATTGGTCGTTAGGCGAGCTGATAACCATAGCCGAGGTTGGAGATGATCGTTCGTTATTGGTGGCTCACGGCAGTCGCGATCGGCGCCGCGGCCGGCGGGGCCAAGGCCCAAGCTGCACCGCCGCCGCGCCTGGAGTTCTCGGGTGACGTCGGTTTCGTGAGCGTGAGCGGCAACAAAGACGTCACGACGTTCAATGTTGGCGAGAAGGTGCTCCGTCGATTCGACCGGTGGGAACTGCGGCAGTCATTCAGCCTGGTTTACGGCGAGACGGATGGCGAGGAGACGTCCAATCTTTGGCGCGCCGATCTGCGCGGTGACTACGGCATCGGCGGGCGGCTGGCGCTGTATGCGCTGACGGTGTTTGACCGCAACCGCTTTGCGGGAATCAAGGCGCGCTTTCACGAAGGTATCGGGGTTGCCCTGAAAGCCGTGGCGACTGCGCGCAATCAAGTATCGCTGGAAGGGGGCGTCGGACTCACCCAACAACAGAGCCTGACTGAGGAGTCCGCAAACTTCACCGCGGTACGACTGGCGGCCACGGCGAAGCACGGCTTCTCTGACGCGGCGTATGTCTTCCAAGGGCTCGAGTTCCTACCTAACGTGGAGGACAGCGATGACTGGCTGTTCAACAGCGAAACGGCGCTCGTGGCACCGCTCTCCACGCACGTCGCCATGAAGTTTTCGTTTCTCGTCAAGTACGACAATCTGCCGGAGCTGGCCACCGATGGGACAACGCGCCTGCGGAAGTTGGACCGTATTCCTGTCCGCGGGAGTGCAGGTCAGCTTCTAGCGCGTTCATCCGCAACTGCTTGCAGGGATTGTAACCATGACCCCCACCCGAAACTCTCGGCCTGCGCTTCGCACATTGCAGATAGCGCTGTTAGGCACACTGGTCGCGTGCGCTCCATCTGCACCACCGACATCGACGCTGGCCCCCGATCTCGGAAAGCGGGTCGTCGCGGCGAACGGTGTCGTCGCGGCGGCCCATCCTCTCGCGAGCGAAGCGGGACTCAGCGTTCTGCGACAAGGGGGGAACGCGATCGATGCTGCCGTCGCGACAGCGTTCGCCATCGGAGTTGTCGAACCGCAAATGTCCGGCGTCGGCGGGAGCGGCGCGATGCTCGTGTGGCGCGCCGGCGAAGAACGCGCCGAGTTTCTGGATTTTTACGCGTCGCAGCCTGTCACGGCGTTTCGTGCCGCCGGTGTCAGCGGGCGCGACAGCACAGCGCCGTTGCTGGTCGTCGGCGTCCCGGGGAGCGTCGCGGGTCTTCTCCTCACGCAGGAGCGCTTCGGTCGCCTAACGCGGGGCCAGGTGCTGGCGCCCGCCATCTCCATCGCCGAAGACGGCTTTCCAATGTATCCGGTGCTCGCATACATGATCGGGCGCGACTCGGTGCGACTCGCGCGCGATACGGCCGCACGCGCGCAGTACCTGCCTAACGGGCGCAAGCTGGGCATCGGCGAGCACTTCAGGAACGCGCCGCTTGCGCGCGTGTTGCGCGCAATAGCCGCCGACGGTCGTAAGGGTTTCTATGAAGGCTGGGTGGCGCGTGACGTGGTGGCGCGCATGAACCAGGGTGGCCACCCAGTTCGACTCGCGGACTTCACGGCGTACGAGCCGGTTTGGCGCCGGCCGCTGTGCACCACGCGCAGCGGGCGCGTGCTCCTGTCGGCGCCGCCACCCGAAGGCGGGATGCAGGTCCTGCACACGCTCAATCTCGTGGATCCGGGCCAACTACGCTCGTTAGGCCTCTACACGCAGGACGCACGCGCCTTCGACCTCATCACCTCGGCGCTGCGCGTCGGGCAAACGGCAAGCCGCGCGAGTGGTGATCCACGCTGGCGGGCGATACCGGCGCGCGGGATCGTATCGCAACAGTTCGCGACGAAGCGCCGCGGGGAAGTTGCCACGGGCCGCGTCGCAGACAGCATCCAAGCCGTGGACGCGCGTGAATTCGATGCCGGAGCGTCGCCCGACGCGTGCGTGCCGTTCGAGCCGTATGCCGCAGCTCCGCCGGTTCCCGCAACAACTTCGGGCAGCGACGCGGCGTCAGAGAGCGATGGACGCACCGGGGGTGAGACGACCCACATCTCGGTCGTAGATCGCGAAGGCAACGCTGTAGCGGTGACCGTCACGAATAGCAGCACCTTCGGTGCGGGCGTTGCCGTCAACGGTTTCTTTCTCAACAACTCAGGGGGACTGATTACGAAAGCGGAGTTGGAGCGCGCCAACGCACCCGCGTGGCTGACACGCCAGACCACAATCGCTCCAACGCTCGTTATGCATAACAAATCGGTCGAGATGGTCATCGGTTCACCCGGCGGCGGGCGCATCCCACTCGCGATGGCACAGACGCTGATCAATGTCCTCGACTATGGTCAGGATCCGCTCGAGGCTGTGCGCATGCCGCGCATCTCGCCGAGTGCAGCGAACAAAGTTGTGGAGATCGAGGGAGGCTTTGACCCGCCGGTATTGTCGGCGACACGCGCGATGGGGTACGACCTGCGCGCGACCAGCTTTGAGTACGCCCGCATCTACATGATCGCTCGGCGCGGCGCGGCATGGATTGGCGTGGCCGACCCACGTCATGACGGTCAGGTACGCGGGTACTGATCGGAATCACACTGGAGCCCGTCGCCGGCCCCTGAAAACCGCGACTGGCCACAAAACCCTTTGTCGCCAGTGAAAAACGCGGCAGTGTCCGCGTTTCATGCCTGACGAGGACATTGTGAAGGTTCCAGGACTTGGTCGCATCGTCCGCGTGGCGATGCTTTTTGCCGCCGGACTTCCGTTGGAATCGGCGGCTCCGCAGTCTCCGCCTAAGACTAGCGTCCATACGGCCCTCGATGTCGCAATCGCGCGGATGGGTGGCGCAGACGCTCTTGCGCGCGTCGAACGTGTGCGTTTCGAGAGCCTAACGCTGTGGCACCGCATGACGTTCGAGCAGCGGCCTTTCGGCGACGCGGTGGGGAGCTACGAACGGCACAGCGATCTGCGCGACTACACGATTCCCGCGTGGCGGAATACGCGTCGCTTCGTCAGCGGCGCTCCTGTGCAGTTCGAGATCGTGGATGTTGTGCGCGATACAGTGGCGATCCGCTACGCACCAACGGGACCGACGGCACCAGCCGCGTGGGCTCCCTTGAACCATGCGTACCTGGATGAGCGCGGCGAGTTGTTCACATTCGCTCCTGAGCGGCTACTTCTCGCGGCGAAGCGCGCGGACCTCAAGGCGTTGGCCGACACGAGCATCGACGGGCTGGCCCATGCGCGCCTAGAGGGGGTGATGGAGGGTTTTCCGACGACGCTATTCCTGCGGCGTGGTGACGGGTTTTTGGCGATGGTGCGGTATCGAGCGGCTCAGCCTAACGACTTCGGTCTGGCGCCTTACGGCTCGATGGAGGTCGAGATGTGGTATTCGCGTTGGACGCGGCTACCGCTCCCTAACACGCCCGGCATCACCTATCCGATGCAGTGGGACGTGCGCCGCATCGGCGAGCCGTACAAGCGCATTACCATTCTCAGCGCGCGCTTCGACGCGGCCGCGCCGTCGGACTCATTCCCCGTCACCGATTCGCTGCGCCGCGGCTTCGTGGCCACCGCGCGCAAGCCGATGTGGGACCTCCCCCGCGACTCGGCGCGCATCGTCGACGGACGTATCGCACTGCTCGGTCTCCCCGGAGCATCCGCCGTGGCTGTGAAGCTCGGGAGCAAGTGGATGTTCTTCGAGGGGGCGACGGTTCCGGAACGCACGGCGAGTGACGTGCAGTGGCTCCAGAGCCGAGACCCTGGCACGACGGCCGCCGGCATCGTCGTGTCGGCGGCGTTCGCTGCGCGCGGGAGCGTGGCGTGGTTCGCACGGCAACGTCTCGCACTGTACGTTGCACCAGGGGCGCAGCGGGTGACGACGAGAATCCTGAGGAACTGGAACGTCGCCGCGACCGCCGGGACGCTTGTTGAGCGTGGCCGCTGGGTGCGCGTCGACGGAGACTCGTTATGGATCGAACCAATTCAGTTGCCGGGAAGTCCCGGGGCCCTGGTTGCGTGGGTGCCGTCGCTACGGTGGGCGTACAGCGGAGCGGCGGTCACACCGGTGCAGACGGAGTTCGTGCTGGAGCATGCTCGTCAGCGCGGCTGGCCTGTGGAGCGACTGGGTTCGCTGCGCACGCTGGCGGAGGCCGTCGCCGCGCGCGCAGCGACTCGTTAGGCTCGAGGCAGTGAGTGGCCGACGAGCCTGTGTCGCCGGTGCTCGCGGCCTCCCCAGCCATGCGGCAGCGCTGGCGCTTCATTGTGCTGGCGTGGACCATTCCCGCGAGCATCGCCGCGCTGCAAGCCGCGGCGGGTTACGCGTTGCGCGGCGCACTGGATCGCGAATGGCAGTGGACGTTGTTGCAGTTTCCACGCTGGATGACATGGGCGCTTGTCACGCCGGCGATCTTTGCGCTCGCGCGCCGCTGGCCGCTCACGCCCTGGCCCACGTGGCGGCGCGCCGCGCTCCACCTGGTCGCCGCGTTTGCCATAGCCACGATCATCGAACTGGCATGGCTCCCGGCAACTCTCGCCCTGCAACAGTACCTGTCGCCGGCTGAGGCGAATGTCGTGCCGTTAGGCGTCATCGTCTCGAGCGTGGTATTTGGCCGGCTGCTCGGCGGTGCATTTACGTATGCGGCGGTGCTGGCAGTCGCCACCGTCCTCGCATATCATGCGGCGTTGCGCGTGCGCGACGTGCGCGCTTCACAGCTGGAGACGCAACTCAGCCAGGCGCAACTGCATGCGCTCAAAATGCAGGTCCATCCGCATTTTCTCTTCAATACGCTGCATGCCATTACGGTGCTCATCCGTGAGAATCCGAATGCGGCGATTCACATGGTCACGCGGTTGGGAGATCTGTTGCGCCTAACACTCTCGCGTGCGCACTCCAGCGAAACCAGCGTGAGCCGCGAGCTGGATATACTCACACAGTACCTCGAGATCGAGCGCGTGCGTTTTCACGATCGACTGGAGATCCACTACGACGTGCAGCAAGGCGCGCTCAACGCGGCGATCCCTGATCTCATCCTGCAGCCGCTCGCCGAGAACGCGATCAAACACGGCATCGCGCCGCGCGCGCGAGGTGGCCGGATCGACGTGAAAGTGGCGCGGGAGGGGCCATGGCTGGATCTCGAGATCCGCGACAATGGCATCGGCCTGCCTAACGGGCGCGTTTCCGAGCGTATCGGCCTAACGACGACGCGGGAGCGGCTGGCCGGACTCTATGGCGCCGAGCATCGGTTTGTTCTGGAGTCGCTCCCTGGTGGGGGCTGCGCCGCGCGGATCCGCATCCCCTACCGGTCGATGCCGGACGCACCTGTTGCCGAGGACGGCGCGCCGCTGGAGGCGACGCTTGTCTGAGCTGCGCGTGCTCGTCGTAGACGACGAACCGCTAGTTCGGCGAGGCTTGGCCGCCTTTCTCAGCAAGGAGCCTGATGTGCGTCTCGTCGGCGAAGCGCGGCACGGTACCGAAGCCATTGACATGATTCGCTCGCTCGACCCGGACCTCGTGTTTCTCGACGTGCAGATGCCGGAAGTCGATGGATTCGGCGTCCTGGAGGCGTTAGGTCCGAATCAGCCGCGGAGCGTCGTGTTCGTAACCGCCTTCGACAAATACGCGATCCGCGCGTTCGACGTACACGCGGTGGATTACCTCCTGAAACCCTTTGAAGAGGAGCGTTTTCATATCGCCTTGGAACGTGCGCGCGAGCGAATAGCCTCCAACACGAGCGACCTCGGTGATGCGTGGCGTGCCGCATCGAAGGACCTGCGCGAGCCACCCAAATATGCGGACCGGCTGCTCGTGAAGCACGACGGACGCATCAGCGTGGTTCCTGTCGCAGATGTGGATTGGATCGAGGCAGCGGACAACTACGTGCGCGTGCATGTGAGTGGCAAACAATACCTCGTGCGCGAGCCGATGAAGGACATCGAGCGGCGGCTGCATCCCGAACAGTTTGCGCGCGTGCACCGTTCAGCCATCGTGAATCTCGCGCGCGTTCGCGAATTACAGCCCTTGTTCGGCGGTGAGTACGTCGTGGTCCTCACGACCGGCGCGAAGGTCACGCTGAGCCGCGGTTACCGTGACGCTTTTCGCGATCGGCTCAGCGGCTAGCGCACTCGTTAGGGTCGCGCACGCGCTCAGCGTGCCCGGTTAACGCCGTGACGTGATGTTGAAGCGCAACGCCTGAATCGTGGGCGGATTCGTCGGAGCGAGCAATAACGTTCCTGTCACGTTTGCACGCTCACAGGTCCATGAGAAAGTGCCGGCGAGCGCGCCGGTCGCGGTGATCGGTGCATCGGTGCCGCAAGGGCCAGTCTGACTCTTCAATCGTTCGAACTCGCGCGTCCAATTCTCCGGTGTGCGATCCATTAGGAAGTTCATCGCCAGCAGGTTGCGGCCAGGATTGATCGCCCCGGTTTCCCACATGGCACCAACGGCGCGATACGTCTGCGCCAGCGCCGTGCTTACGCCTAACGAGCGCCCCGTAAACCAGCCGCCTTTGTGCAGCTCCATCGCCGCATCCCAAACGGCAGCCGTCGGACCTGCATACGTTCGATTGGAGAACGCAAAGACGCCGATGCCGTGATCCGGCAACAGCAACACGTACGAGCCGTAACCCGGATAGCCGCCGCCGTGTGCTAACGTTAGGCCCGCTTCGCAGTCGACCGCGAGCCGCAGGCCCATTCCGTAAGCCTGGGCCTGCATGCACGTACTGCTGCTCGTACCCGGACGGCGTGCGATAGCCGGAAAGTTCAACCCCTGTGACATCTCGCGGACCGTGGCGCGTTTCGCTGGTCCTTCTTCCGCGCCGTCGCGCGCCGGCCATGCGGACAGCAGGAACGCCACCCAGCGCGCGTAGTCGTTGGCACTGGTTTGCACGCCACCCATCGCGCCGAATGTGCCGTGCGCCATATCCGGTTCGCGGGCGTGCGCTTCGTTCTCCCAGCGATAGCCGATCGCGCGACGGCTCCGGTCTGATGCAAAAATGTCGTAACCGGTGCCGTTCATACCTAACGGGCGCATGACCTCATGCTCGATATAGTCCTTGTACGGACGTCCGGAAACGTTCGTGATGATGCGGCCGAGCAGGGCGAAGCCGAAGTTGGAGTACTCATACGCGGTTTGCGGTGCACGCGTGAACGGCACGCCGTCGCGCAGCATGCGCGTGAAGTCCGCTTCGGACAACACTTGCTGCCGGTCGCCCCAGGGATCGTCGGTGACGAAGCCGCCGACGTGACTCAAGAGATCGCGCACACGAATGCGCGGAGAGTCACTCGTGGGATAGCGCCAGCCGCGCAGCTCCGGCACATACACCTCGGCGAGCGCATCGAGCGTGAGCTTCCCCTCGTCACGCAGCTTGAGAACGCCGAGCGCAGTAAACGCTTTCGACATCGACGCAATGCGAAAAAGCGTCTGCGCGTCGACGGGGCGATTGGATTCCAGATCCTGCACACCCATTGCGCCAACGTGCACCAGTTTGCCGTCGCGCACGATGCCGTACACGAGGCCAGGTGCGTGCGCAGTCTGTTGAAAGCGCTTGAAGTGCGCGTCGATCGCCGGGACGAGTTGCTCGATTGGCACCGGCGCCGCGGGCGTCTGCGCTGATACGTTCGTGAGCACGGCGGCCAGGGCGAACGCGCTGGGGAGCGGCAGGAAACGAATCATGAATCCGGGGAGGTGATGTATATGGCCTTGAGGAGGCTATAATATATAGCTATCTTAAGGCTATGAAAAGCGCTCGCATTTCAGAGCTGAAGAACCGTCTGAGTCATTATCTGCGCTATGTGCGCCGTGGTCAAACTGTCCTCGTGCTGGACCGCGACCGCGCGATCGCGCGCATTGAACCCGTGCGTGAATCCACTGTGCTGCACGGCGATGCCGCGACGGTCGCAGACCTCGAGCGCACCGGCGCCATGCGCGCGCCAACGGCAACGCTTCCTTCAGGGTGGCTGGAGCAGCGGCCAACCGCAGCGGCTGATCTGTTACACGCGTTACTCGCTGAGCGAGAGTTTGGCCGGTGAGGTTCTGGGACAGCTCCGCTATTGTCCCA
>JBFMFA010000106.1:0-8226 GCA_040753195.1 Gemmatimonadota bacterium
TCGCGATCTGCTCCGCTTCCTCCGGAGTGGTCGCGACCTGCCCGGGCGGAATCGGCACACCGAGTCCGCGCAAAACGTCCTTCGCCTGATATTCGTGAATGTTCACGCCGTCTCCGTAGTAATGGTCGTTCCTGCGTGCCCGCGTACCGCGTCCCGACCCTTGCCGAGGGCCGTAATGATCGCGCGTCCGTGTGTCTGCCTAACGAAATCGACGGCGGCGCGCACCTTCGGCGCCATGCTCCCTTCGCCAAATTCGCGGGCGCTGTCGTACCCCTCTGCCTCGGCGATCGTCATGCTGCGCACCAGACGCTGCTTCGGTTTCCCCCAATCGAGATAGATCCCATCCACGTCGGTGAGAATCAGCAACAGGTCAGCGCCAAGATCACGCGCCATGACCGCGGCAGCGAGATCCTTGTCCACAACGGCATCGATTCCTTCCCATCCCTGCAAGTCGTTGTCGTAGTACACGGGGGCCCCTCCCCCACCACATGCGACGACGATGGTACCGGACCTAACGAGATGCCGGATCGTCGACAACTCGTGGATGGCCAGGGGGCGCGGACTCGCCACGACTCGGCGCCAGTGTCCGTTCCCATCCTGTTTGATTGGGTACCCCTCGGCGGCCAGCACCTGCGCGCGCTCTTCGGGAATCGCGTGGCCGATGAACTTCGTCGGCCGCTCGAGCGCTTCGTCGTCAGGCGCGATGTGCGTCTGCGTGATGACCGTTGCCACCTCGCGAGAGCTTCCGCGGCGGCGTAAGGCATTCTCCAGTGACTGCTGGATCATGTACCCGATCCATCCCGCAGTGGCGGCGACCAGAACCCCGAGGGGAAGCGGTGACGCTTCGGTGCGGGCGAGCTCGTTGCGCAACAATTCGTCACCAACTTGCGGGCCGTTGCCGTGAACGACGCACACGTTCCAGCCGTCCAACACCAAGTCCACGATGGGATCGAGGCTCTCCCGCGTGTGCCGGAATTGGTCATGAATGTTGGCTTTCTCGCCCGCTGGGGCGAGTGCGTTCCCGCCGAGTGCAATGACGGCTAGAGACTGAGCTTCTGTGGGGGGCGACATATGTGCGGCGGCGGCAAGCTACCCGACTCGGACGGCCACGAGCAAGCACTCGCTAGGGCCGCGGCGCGCGCAGCAACCGTCCCAGCGCTTCGTATGCTTCGCCGAACGCGCGCCAGTCTGAGCGAGTTAACGCGTCACGCATTTGACGATAGTACGACTCGACGCGAGAGCGGAACTCTTCGGGAGTTGCTGGAGCCACTGTAGTGCTCGTTGGCGTGATACCCAGCGCAGCCATCACGCTCGCGCCTGAGCGCATGGAATCGCCGACAGCCACTGTGACGCGAGCCACGGCGAGCGTGCCGTCACCGCGCGCCGTATACGTGCTCTGGACGAAGGCGATGCCGCCAGCGTGAGGTACACTGCGCACCGGCCCGCGGATCGCGCGCGAATCGCGCGCAATCAGACTGCTCGTTGCGTCGCCGGAACTCTGCATGCGTTCGAGCAAGACCGGCCATCGCGTTGTGCTGTTCGGCAGCGCCACATACACGGGATCATGCGAACCGCCGCCGGTGGCGACATATATCCCTCGCACGACGTTCGCGGCATCGAGCACCGGCGTGCTCCAGAAGAGTGAACCCCGCCGCAGGTCGTACGACGGAACGCTTGCATACTCGCCGAACGACTCCTCGCCGCCTGTCGACTGGGGGAGGCGAGACGGCGGTGCCACATCTCCGCGCCTCCCGAACCGCGCAAAAGCGCGTGCCTGCAGATGACTGGCCTCGAGCGGCGGCGCGACCTTACGCAAGAACTCCGGCGTTATTGCGCTGCGCGAAATGAATAACGATGGAAAGCGTCGAACCCACGATTCGGCGATCGGGTCGATGATGTCATCGCGAATGGCCCACACGCGCCCCGTGGTCGCGTTCACGATGGCCACCGCTGCCGGCCGCAAATAGTGCAGCTCGCGGCCGAGGAGGCCAACGGGTTCGCTGAGTGGATACCACTCCGAGGCGGAGTACAGGTGCAACGACCAGTACAGCGTATCGTTATGCACGATCGGTCGAACGGTGTTCGCGGCGAGGAATGGCGGGTACAGCGCGTTCACCCGTTCACGGATGTCGCGTCGCAGGACGATGCGTGGCCGTGGCTGCGGCAGATCTCCGAAGAGGACGCTCGGGTTCTGCAAGTGCCATGCATGCGCCAATCGCGTGCCGAAGCTGGTGAGCTCGGGAGCGGAGATTGTGCCAAGACTGTCCGAAATCGTTAGGTAGCCACTGATCGAATCGTGCACGACGGCCGGGGCAGTCGCAGTGGCCCCATCGAGGGCGACGATGTCGTTGAATACGGGGAGGCCGCGCTCGTCTACGGTGGTTGCATTGGCGCGCGCGAGCGACCACGGCGCGAGTGCGTCGATGCCATCCGGGCCGCCAGGCTGTTCGGCGACGATCGCGGCGATATGTCCGTCGACAAAATCCCAGCCAGCCGTCCCGCCGGCGCGGCCGCGGCGACGTAAACGCTCGGCGTCTCGCACAAGCGGCGTTTCGTCAAAAGCGGAAATACCGCTGACCGCCTCGTTCAGCGGTAGAAAACCAGCGAACGAGCTGTCGTGCGTGACGCGCTCGGTGTCGAAGCCGCGGCGCGTGTACGCCGCGCGCGTTTCACGGTACGGGCGCTCCCTGTCGGATACGTCCGTGCTCAGGCTCGTGCGCTGCAGGATCGGCGGAATGATCTGCCTAACGGTGAACGCTCCGGCCAGAACGATGCTCACCGCAGCGAAGGCCAGGCGCGCCTGCCCCATCCAGCCCGACCACAGCACGAGACCGGCGGCCGCGACCGTGACCAGCGCGAGAACGAGGTTCGCCGGTTGCCGGAACTCCTTGTCCAGTGCGGTGAACGCAGCGAGCTCGCCATTTCCTTCCACAAGCAGCGTGTAGGCGTCGATCCTGTAGCGCCAGCCAAGGAGAACGAGGAGGGCCGCACCTAACGCAAAAAAGTGGCGCCGTACGTGACCGGTCACCGCGAGACGCCCGCGTTCCCAGCGCAGGCTCGGCGTGAGCGCATAGAGCACTAGCACGAGCAAGGTGACGACCAGCAACGTCGTCAGCGCACCGACATGAAGGGACAGCTCCAAAGGGAGCCAGTAGACAAAAAAGGCCAGGTCGTACTGGAAGTAGGGGTCGCTCTCGAGAAACGGTTCGCCGTGACGCACCAGCTCGAGCGCAACCCAATCACTCTGCATCACGGCCAGCGCGGCCGCGATCGTGGCAGAGATGATGATTGCGGCCCACGTTAGGCGGCGGCTGGGCACGGCTTCGCCGATCTCGAGGTTGGCGACGCGTTGCGGCAGTACCAGCGCCTTGATCGAACTGCGGACCGCGAAGAGGTTCGCGAAAATGAAAAGGAAGCTGACCGCGAACGCCGCGCCGCGAAGGATCGTGAGATTCGTGGCGCGCGCCTTCCAGACATCGGCCGCGCCGAGTGCCGCGTACCAGCGATACTCCACGTACCAACCAGCCAGTTCGCGTCCAATCAACAACACGACCGCCGCGCCGACGATGGCGACCACCACCCAGCGCCGACGCGTCACGTTAGGTGCGCACTCCTTGTTCGCGCAACCACGCTTCCATTTCTCCCTGGATCACCGCCAGACGCTCCTTGGAGCGCGCTTCGTAACGACACACGATCACCGGCTGGGTATTGGAGGCCCGAATGAGGCCCCAGCCGTCGCCAAACAGGACGCGCACACCGTCGACATCCACGACGTCGTGCTTGGCCCGGAAATGCCTAACAGCCCTGTCGACGAGCGCGAACTTGAGGTCGTCGGGGCAGTCGAGGCGCAGCTCGGGAGTGGAGACGAACTTCGGCACGTCGGCCAACATGCCGCTCACGCTTCGCCGCGACTGCGCGATGATACGCAGAAAGCGCGCAGCGCCGTACAGGGCGTCGTCGTGCCCGTAGAATCCTTCGGCGAAGAACATGTGCCCCGACATTTCACCAGCGACGGGTGCCTGCATTTCGCGCATCTTGTCTTTGATCAGCGAATGACCTGTCTTCCACATCACGGGGACGCCTTTGGCCGCCGAGATCGCCATCGGCAGCGCTTGAGAGCACTTCACATCGAAGATGATCGGCTGTCCACCGCCTAACCGGCGCAGGACGTCCCACGCATAGACGATGAGAATGTGATCGCCCCAAATGATCTCGCCGTGTTCGTCGATGACGCCGATACGATCCGCATCCCCATCAAACGCGATTCCCACGTCGGCCTTCTTGGCGCGTACGGCGTTAATGATGTCGTGCAGGTTCTCGACGACGGTGGGGTCCGGATGGTGGTTCGGGAAGGTGCCGTCAGACTCGCAGAAAAGGTATGTAGCCTCGACACCGAGTCGGCTGAACAGTTTGCCGGCGACGAGGGCCCCTGCTCCGTTGCCACAGTCGACAACGATTTTGAGCGATCGTGCAAGAGGACCAATTCGCTGCACCACGTCATCGACATACCGGTCGATGATGGCTTCGTGCCTAACACTACCGCGGCCCGCTGGAAAGGTGCCGGCCTTGATATAGTCGTACAGCCGCTGGATCTCTTCACCGTGCAGCGACTCGTGCCCGACGCACAGTTTGAAGCCGTTGTACTCCGGCGGGTTGTGGGAACCCGTGATCTGGATCCCGCCTGCCACGTCGAGGTTGTGCAGACTCCAGTACACGAGTGGCGTCGGCACTTCGCCGACGTCGACCACGTCTACACCGGATTCGGTGAGCCCCCTAACGAGCTCGTCGCGCAGCGCCGGGCCACTGGGCCGATTGTCGCGCCCTACGGCGACGGCACCGCGCATCCCGTGTTCGTCCAGGTACTTCGCGAAGGCCCGGCCGATCGCGTACGCGGCCTCCGTCGTTAGGTCCTTGCTAGTAACGCCGCGGATGTCGTACTGGCGAAAAATGCCCGGAGCAATGGTCATTCAACTGCGTCCTCCGCGGTTGAAAAGCAGTTAACGGGCCGTCGTGCTGTCGATTCGAATTGCCATCGGGACCGGCGGCGCTCGATGCGTGCCGGCAGTAGCGAGGCGCGCAATCGGATCTGGATAGATACCGAAGATCAATAGTATGGCGGCGGTCGCATAAATCACGAAGCGCGTTGCGCCGCGAGGGTTCTCTGGGACGCTCGCACCGTCCGGCCGCGTGCGCATGAACATCACGCGCACGACCTCCAGGTAATACCCCGCGGACACCCCTGTCATGATTACGAGGATGATCGCAAGACGCGTTTGGGGAGCTGGTGCCTGGAGCGCCGCCTGCAACACGTACCATTTGCCGAGGAACCCCATGCCGCCGAAGACCGGGAAGCCCAACAGTGCGAGCATGAAGACGGTGAGGGCGATCGATAGCCCCGGGCGCACATACCAGAGGCCCGTCACGTCATTCAACGTCACTTTCGTATCGCCGCGATCAGAAATGGCGATCAGCACCGTAAATGCCCCCATCGTGGCGAGCGTGTAGGCCAGCAAGTAAAAGAGGAATGCGGTCGATGCCTGCGCCGTTCCGGTCGTCAACGCGACCAGCAGGAATCCCGTGTGCGCAATACTCGAGTAGGCGAGCATGCGCTTGAGGTTGCGCTGCCGAAGCGCCACGACATTCCCCACCACCATCGTTAGGGCGGCGAGCCACCAGACGGCCGCGTGCCATTTGGCGTAGGCGATCGGGAATGCCTCCAGCCAGACGCGGATCAACACGGCAAATGCGCCAGCCTTCACGGCGGCGGCCATGTAACCGGTGATGGGCATCGGTGCGCCTTCGTAGACATCCGGCGCCCACATGTGGAACGGTGCCGCCGCCACCTTGAACGCGAAGCCCACGAGCATCAGCGCCAGGCCGGTCGTGAAAAGCCCGTTCGTATCGAGACGCAGCTGCACGACACGTTCACCGATTTCGACAAGGTTCGTTGTCCCGGTGGCTCCGTAGACGAGCGCGATACCGTACAAAAGGAACGCCGTGGAGAAGGCACCTAACAAGAAATACTTGATCGCGCCTTCAGCGGACTTCGCGCTGCGTCGGTTCATTCCGGCGAGCACGTAGACGGCGATCGACATCAACTCGATGCCGAGGAACACGATCATGAGATCGCGCGCACCGGCGAGGAGCATCATGCCGCCGGTTGCGAAGAGCACGAGGACGTGACTTTCGCCGTACCAGATCCCTTCCCGCGCGTTGTAGTCCAGCGACGTCGCGATCGCAATTGCCGCGGCGAGGAGGAACACGATGTCCGCTGACCAGCGGAAGGCATCCACGGCGACCACGCCCGTACCGGCCGTTATGTCGCGCGTCGCGAAGACAATCACCGCGACGATCGTGAGCGCGATCAAAAGGAGGCTGGCGAGGCCCACGCTACGCTGATGTTCTGCGGAATCCGGCTTCCACGCGGCGAAGAGCATCAGCAGCATCGCACCGGCAAACAGCAGCAGGTCGGGAGCGAGCGCCAGAGAAAGGTGCGCTGGCAACGCCAAGTTCAGTTGCATTGCCTAACGTCCTCCGCCGACCAGCGTCAGACTTTGACGAGCCGCCTTCCCTTCGACTTGCTGCACGAGATTCCGCGCGGACGCTTCCATGCGCGACAAAACAGGCTTGGGATAAACGCCTAACCAGATGATACAGGCGAGAATCGGAACCAGAAGAGCCAGCTCACGACGGTTGAGATCCGTCAGCGACGCGTTCTCGGGCTTGTCGAGCTTCTGGTACAGGATGCGTTGAATCGCCCATAGCATGTACGCGGCCCCGAGGATGACGCCGATCGCGGCCACCGTCGTGGCCCACGGCGCCGTCTTGAAGGACCCGACCAACACCAGGAACTCGGCGACGAATCCGTTGGTCCCCGGGAGACCGATGCTCGACAGCGTCACGATCGTTAGGACGGCCGCGTACATCGGTACGACCTTGGCGAGCCCGCCATACGCGTCGATCAAACGCGTGTGCCGCCGCTCGTAGATGATACCGACGAGAAGGAACAGCGCACCCGTCGAGAGACCGTGGCCGATCATGACCATCAGTGCGCCCTGCACGCTTTCCGTCGTTAGGGCAAAGATCCCAAGCATGACCATGCCGAGGTGCGCGACCGACGAATACGCGACAAGCTTCTTGATGTCCGGTTGTACGAGGGCGACGAGCGATCCGTAAATCACACCGATGACTGCGAGGACAATGATCGCCGTGCGCACGCTGGGATGCAGCGACACCGCGGGGAAGAAAGGCAACGCAAAGCGCAGGAACCCATACGTGCCGAACTTCAGCATGATCGCCGCAAGGATCACCGACCCCGCAGTGGGCGCCTCGACGTGTGCGTCAGGAAGCCATGTGTGGAACGGGAACATCGGCACCTTGACGGCGAACGCGAGGAAAAACGCGATGAATAGCCAGAACGCGGCTCGCGGCGCTAACTCTGGTATCGCAAGTATCGCGTCGTACGCGAAGTTGGGCCGCCCCTCGAGCAGTCCTGCTTGATACCCGAGGTAGACGATCGCCACCAGCATGAGCAGCGACCCGACCATCGTATAAATGAAGAACTTGATGCTCGCGTACAGTCGTCGCTCCCCACCCCAGATCCCGATGATGAAATACATCGGGACGAGCATCACCTCCCACATCACGTAGAACAGGAACAGGTCGCGGGCGACGAAGACGCCCAGCATGCCCGTCGTTAGGATCAACAGCAGCGCGTGATACGCGTGCACCTTCTTGCGCACGCTCGTCCAGCCGCCTAACACGCTGATCGGCATCAGGAAGGTCGTCAGCAGGACCATCATCTGCGAGATGCCGTCGATCCCCAGCGAGAAGCGCGAACCCCATGCGTCGATCCACTTCACGTCGAACGTCGCCTGAAATCCGGCGCTGCTCGAGTCGATGGACCACCAGAGGCCAAGTGACAGCACGAACTCGAGGATGAAAACCCACAGCGTGAGCCGGCGCGCCATGTTCGCCGCCGCGTCGGCCGCTTCACCAGTTGCGGTCTTGGTCGCGCTGCCCTGGGCCAGGACCACTACCGCACCTAACGTGGGTACCAGCAGCAAGATCGGCAGGATCCAGCTGTTGTACCCGATGGATTCGAGGAAAGAGACCATACGCTAGCTGAAGGCGACGGCGCCCAGCACGAACAGGACGCCCAGGAAAAGAACCCACGCGTACGTCCCCACCTGCCCCGATTGCAGTCTCGCGCCGATCCAGCCTAAC
>JBFMFA010000107.1:0-8164 GCA_040753195.1 Gemmatimonadota bacterium
GCAGGATCGGCCGAAAAGCGGCGTCGCCATAAAGCATCGCTGATGATCACGACGCGCGGTCCGTTTTGCTGATCGTCGAGCGGCTGAAAGGCGCGGCCGAGAGACGGAGCTACGTCGAGGATGCCAAAGTACGAAGCGCTTACACGTTGACCCGTGAGTCGCTCCGGCTGGTCGGCTCCCGTCATGGTCGGCTGCCAGCTCCGCAGCGCGGCGATGCCGTCAAACGATCGCGAGCGCTCGGCGGCGGCGACATACATGCCGTAGCTCCCTTCGCCTCGTGAGCCATCCGCCGCGCTTTCCCACACCATCACGAGTCGGCGCGGATCGGGATACGGCAGCGGTTCGAAGAGAATTGGATTGACGGCGCTGAAGATGGCCGTTGCGCCGCCGATACCGACTGCGAGGGTGACCGCGGCCGTGCCCGTAAAGATGGGCGCTCCGAGCAGACCACGCAGCGCATAACGCAGATCCGCGAGCAACGTTTCGACCGCGTGTTCCCACCCCGAGCTACGCACACCCTCACGAACGCTCGTTAGGCTGCCGATTTCGAGCTGCGCCGCGCGCTGCGCGAGGTGAGGCGGGAGCCCGCGCTGCACCTGTGCCTCCGTAGCTTGCTCGAGATAGTGGCGCAACTCATCATCGACGTCGCGATCGGCGTGGGAGCGATTGAGGAGCGCACGCAATCCGCGACTGAACTGGCGCAAGAGTGTCACGCGCTACCTTCCGCCCTGAGCACGCGACCCACGGCGGCGATGCGGCGTGACCAATCGGCTGTCTCTCTGTCGAGTTGTTTACGACCTGTACGCGTCAGCGTGTAGAATTTCGCACGCCGAGCATTTTCTGTATCGCGCCATTCAGCGTCGAGCCAACCGGCCCGCTCCAAACGTTGCAGCGCGGTAAGCAGCGAGCCGGGATTCACCTTGAAGACGCCGCGCGAGATCTGCTCGATGCGACGGGCAATTCCAAACCCGTGCATTGGTTGCAGGCTCAACGTCTTCAAGATGAGCATATCCAGCGTTCCTTGAATGACGTCGGTATTCGGCTCGTCCACGGATTGCCGCCGGAGCTTGGTGACGATCGAAGCTGGGCATCTTCCACTTGATTGTCAAGATGTGTCAGCCAAGATCAGACGCCGTGCGCCTGCGGTGACCGGGCTGGTCCCGCTTAACGCACGCGCGGCATCGCGAACGCCGCCGCTCCAACGAAATCAAGCGACGTCACGTTCCCCTCTGCGCTCCGCCTCACGCGCACCTCAGCGTAGTTCTGGGCGGCAAAAAAAGAGCTGTCATTGATCGCGACGATGGCATACTCCCCACCGAGTATCGCGAGCGATGGCCTAACGAATGTCAACTGCTGTTCGTTGCCGCCAAAATTGTAGACGCCTTCCAGCTCGCGCCGACGATCCTGGTTCAACGAAAACGGAACCACACGCGGAACGTTCGGAGCTGACACGGACTCACCCGCCAGCAGTCGCGGCGCATCCCGCACGATGGCCTCAGCCGCTCCCGTGAGGACGTTCGCGGTCACGACGATCGCGACATTCGTGGCTGGATCGTACGACACGATCGCCTGAAACCCGTTGGTGAATCCGGTCCATTGAATGGCCCCGTTAGGCGCGAGCGCTCCCGCGATCGCGGCGCGGCCAAAATCGCCCTCGACGATGCGCCGCACCACCTTGAACAGATCCCTCGGCGTGGCCCAGAGTGATCCCGCGCCGGCGAGAAACGAGAGGTCCTTCTTCGGGGCGGCGAGCGGCCCCTCCGGTGTCCAGAAGTGCCCCTCGGCGCGCGTGTGCATGTCCAGCCGCTCGGTGGCGTCGAACGCGGTCACTGCATCCGCCGGCTGCAAGACCAGTTCGCGCACGAGGGTCGCATACGCCTTGCCCGTGGCGCGTTCGAGCACATGAGCCAGCAGCGTGTACCCCGCCGAACTGTAGAGGCGCTGCGCGCCAGGTTGGGATACGAATGAGGCACGCCCAATGAGCCTCGCCATCGTCTCTGGACTCTGCGGCTGTTGTTCGTCGCTCAGCGTCGTGACGCGATGAGGAATGCCGGCGCGGTGGCCGAGCAAATGCGCAATCGTTATACGCGACGCGTTGGGGAAATCGGGGACCCATCGCGCGATTGGCTCTTCGAGGCTGATGACCCCACGCTCCGCGAGCAGACGCGTCGCGATCCCTGTGATCGGCTTCGTGACCGACGCGATCGCAAAGAGCGTCGCGGGGGTGTTGTCGTTGGCGCCCGTGTACGCCCGGCGCCCGTACGACCGCTCGAGAATGATCTCATTGCCGCGTGCAACGAGCACGGTACCCGACAGCTGCCCAGCGCTGTCCAGCATCTGCAGATACGACTCTATTCTGCGCGCGGCCGGCGCTTGCGCGTATACGGCAGACGACATTAGCGCCGCGCCAAGCACGGCTCTCAGGGTTCTCCGCGTCACAGCCACTCTTACCTAACGGTTGTCGCCCGCACGCACGTCGGGATGGTCGAGCAGCCCGGCGAGCTCACGATCGGCCGCGATTTCCGGACGGATGCGCGGGAAACTCGTTAGGGCCCACTTGATCCACTCGACCGCGCGGGCTGTGTTGCCCGACCTCAACGCGGCGCGAGCCGCGGGCAAACCAATATCGCGCGCTCCGCCCTGACCTAACGCCTTCGCACGATCGAAGGACGCCAGCGCTTCCGCAGGATGCCCGGCTTCCAGTTGTGCCAGGCCGAGTCGCCAGGCAAAAATGCGATTGGTCGGATTCGTGAGGTGAAGGTCTGTATAGAGGCGTTCGGCATCCGCCCAGCGACCGAGCGCAAAGGCAGCTGAGGCTCGCGCGGCGCGGACCCCAGCGGCTATTGCTGCCTGATATCGCAGCTGCACCGCCGCGCCCATGAAGTCGAGCGTCGCCGCGATCACTCGCGCTGACGCATCGCTGCTATCGTACACATCGAAACCATGCGGCCCCGATGGGTGGCTGACCATGGTGACCGGTGCCCCCGCCCTCGTTAGGCGTTCGGCCAGCGAATCCAGACCGCGATTGAGTGGCGGCGCGTCGAGCCCTGCGCGCACAATCAGTAGAGGAACGTCCACACGCGGTTCCTCGACGATACCGCCTCCATAATAGAGCACGTAGCCGCGCACACCCTGCCGAGCACCGGACAGGGCGAACGACGTGCCGGTAAATGTCTGAGCTGACCCTGCCCAGATGACGAGGTTATTTGCATCAACTCCGAGCGCCTCTCCACGCCTGGTGAGCACGGCCACGACCGAGTCCAGATCCGCCACTGATGTCCTGAGGTTCTCAGGGAACGAACGCTGCATGTCGAATGTCGGTCCCTGATATAGCACGCCAGCCAACCCTCGCGAGGTGACGAGCCGAGCCCAATCGGCGTAGCCGCGCCACGTGTTGAAGTCCGCGTTGGTGCCGTTCGCAAACACCACGACGGGTAGCCGCTCTCGCGAGCCCGCTGGCCGATACACTCGAAAACCGCGTCGCGCACCGGTTGACGGCATAAACGAATCGACCTGCACCGTCACTTGGGTTGGAGAGGGAGTCGGAACGACGAGCGGTGGTCCCACATCCTGCCCCGCGA
This sequence comes from Gemmatimonadota bacterium, assembly GCA_040753195.1. GTDB lineage: Bacteria > Gemmatimonadota > Gemmatimonadetes > Gemmatimonadales > Gemmatimonadaceae > DASYRX01. The sequence continues at coordinate 3,582 of JBFMFA010000107.1, forward strand.
GTGACGAAAATGGAATCGCGAGGAGCGCGGCGACAACGAGCGTCGCGAGCGTTGCTGGTTGAGAAGTCATGACTATTGGACGGCGCTGGAGGGTGCAACTGTTGCCGCCGGATCTCCGGACCCGCGTTAGGTACGTGTGCGGATTGCGTCAACTCGAGCGCCGGGCGGCGTTGACTACGCCGCAGTCTAGATCGAGCGCGCGACGCGTCTTGTCGCATGTTGCCTAAATGCGCCGCGGCCGACGTCAGTAGCTATCCGTCAGGACACGTTTTCGATGACGTTATCCCACTCACGCGCGCAGGTCTCACTATCACACCGGGAGAGATTGGTGACGTGCGTCACGCGCTGAATGCGCAAAACTGAGTGAGATTACGTATCCCAACCTGCGGCGCTGCGTCCCCGCGCTGCCACAACTGGAGCCCATATATGCACAGATCTCCTCGCGCCGTCGCGACGCTTCTCGCGACGTTTCTCCTCGCCTGTGGTGACGCCACAGGTTCTGGAGGCGGCAATTTCGCGGTTCGGTTTGGAATGGAGAACACCGCCGCCGCTCGTGGCAACGCGATCGATGCACGCGCTGCGCTCGCGGTCGTCGACGAAATCTCCGTCAACGGTACCAACGGCACTCTCACGATTCAGGATATTCAAATGGTCGTCTCCGAGGTCACGCTGAAACGCGCGGAGAACTCCGCGTGCGTGCGCGAGGACCGAGGGGGCGGCGACGATGACGAATGCAAGAAGTTCGAAGGGGGACCCTTCCTGGTCGACGTCCCGTTAGGTGGCGAGACGGTGACGGTGCTCGAGGCCGATGTACCGAATGGTACGTTCCGCTCCGTGGAGTTCGAAGTCGAAGACTTCGACATGGACGACGACGACGGGGATCGGGAACACCGGCGCGCCGATGAGATCTTCGCCGCCCTACGCGTGCTGTATCCGGATCTACCACGCGGCGCGAATATGGTCGTTAAAGGCACGTTTACGCCGACCGGCGGCGCAGCGAAACCATTCATCGTGTACTTCAACGCTGACATCGAAATCAAACAGCGCTTTGAGGAACCTTTGGTCGTCGAAGACGGCGGCGGGATCACGGTTCGCATCGATCCCGCGAAGTGGTTCATGGCCGGCGGACGTGTGCGCGATCTGTCGCTGCTGGACGGCCGGCTCGTCGAGTTCGAGATCGAAATGAAGCAGGGGTTCGTGAAGATCGACTGCGACCGGTAAGACAAACACCTAACGGTGAATCGAGGGCAGGTGCTCATGGCACCTGCCCTTTTGCGTTGCGCTAAGCGTCGGGACGGCTTCCGCCCTCGCGTGGCTCGACCGGATCGCCAACGTGAGTCGGGGTAAACGCCGGCGGATCGCTTGCCGGAAACGACTCGACAGCGGCCTCGTCGACTGGGTCATCCTGCAGTTCAGGTGCGTCGGCGAGTTGCGCGGGCCGTGGATCTCCGGGCTTTCGTGGTTCTGATCGATCTGCCGGGTTGGTCATCGTGCCTCCTGAAATCAGCAATTCCAATTCCGGTCTTGACGCCAGCGACCGCTTCACACACTATTACCACATCTGATATATCCACTATGGCTATAACCAAAGCAGACCGAATTCGCCAATCTGTTCCTGATCCTGCCGTGCTCGCCGCGCTCCCGCTAACGCCTGCCGTATTCCATATAATGCTCGCCCTCGCCGACGGCGAATCGCACGGCTACGGCATCATGCAGGAAGTGGACGCGATGACGGCGGGACAGCTCCGCATCGGCCCGGGGACGCTGTACCGGTCGATTCAACGCATGGCCGTGGACGGGTACATCGAAGAGCTGCCGCTGCGGCTGGATTCCGAGCATGACGACGAACGCCGCCGTTACTACCGCCTAACGCAGCTCGGATTTGACGTGGCACGCGCCGAGGCCGGCCGCCTCGCCGCGCTCGTCGAAGCGGCCGGTGAACGCCACCTCCTTGCGAAACCACGCCGAGGCAAGTCATGAGCACATCGCGAGTCCCCGAAGACTTTCACACAATCACGCCGCATCTCACGGTGCGTGGGGTCGCGCAGGCGATCGCGTGGTACGGGCGTGCCTTCGGTGCCAACGAGTTGTACCGCAATATGGCCCCCGACGGCGAGCACATCATGCATTCCGAGTTGCTGCTCGGCGATTCCCGCTTTTTCGTCGTGGACGAGTTTCCACACATGCCCTGCTCTCCCGAGACGTTAGGTGGAAGCTCCGTCACGCTGCACCTGTACGTCGAGGATGTGGACGCCATGTTCGAGAAAGCGCTCGACGCTGGCGCAACGGCGATCATGCCGGTGCAGGATTGCTTCTGGGGGGATCGCTACGGCATACTCGTCGACCCGTTCGGCCATCGTTGGTCGATTGCGAGTCGCTTGGAAGATCTCTCACCACAACAGCTCGAGCAGCGCGCGGCGGATTATGCGAAGGAGAATCCATGGTAACGCGCGTCTCCCGTCGTCGCTTGACGCTTGCCGACTGTTTCGCCCCGTTTCGCCAGCTCCCAGAACAGATGCCCAAAAAATCCAAAGAAGTCGACGCGTACATCCAGCGGGCAGCGGAGTTCGCCAAGCCGATCCTAACGAAGATTCGCGCCGCGTATCACAAAGCGAGCCCGGATATCGAGGAGACGATGAAGTGGAGTGTGCCCCACTTCGAGTACAAGGGAATCGTTGGTTCCATGGCGGCTTTCAAACAACACGCGACCTTTGGATTCTGGAAAGGGGCGATGATGAAAACCAAGGGCGCGCCGTCGCTTGGGCGGGTGCGCCTAACGTCGGCCGACGACCTGCCGAGTGACAGAGAACTCCTGGCGATGGTCAAAGAGGCCGTTGCGCTCAATGAGGACGAACTGAAACTCCCGCGTCCGCCACGCGCGAAAGTCGCCGCGGAGCTGCCGGTTCCCCCTGACTTGCGCGCAGCGCTGCAGAAAAACGTGAAGGCGCGCAACGCGTTCGCCGAGTTTAGCCCATCGGAGCGCAACGAATACGTGGAGTGGATCACGGAGGCGAAACAGGACGCGACGCGCAACGAGCGACTGGAAACTGCCGTCGACTGGATCGCTCAAGGGAAACCACGCAACTGGAAGTACATGCGCGTCAAATAGCCCGGATTCGAGTAGTCCGCAGCGGCGTGAGCCGTAGGCGCGCTTACGGGCACGTGCGTTGCGTTGAATAGCGAGGCCTGCGGAATCTGGAGCGCGGATGGCTCGCACAGTCGACCGGATCGGGTTGAGCAACGATTCCATTTGGACGGCGAGTGCGGCCACGCAGTCGTTTCCGCCGCTGAAGGAGGACATCGTAACGGACGTCTGTGTCGTCGGTGCGGGAATCGCCGGCATGCTGGTCGCCTATGAGTTGAGTCAGGCTGGGAAGCGAGTCGTCGTCCTGGAGACGGCGCGCGTGGGCAGCGGGATGACGTCGATGACCTCGGCGCACCTAACTACCGCTGTGGACGATCGCTACTTCGACATGCTGCGCCGGCACGGCGAAGATGCCACCCGCAAGATTGCGCAAGCGCACACGGCAGCCATCGACCGCATCGAAGGGATCGTACGTCAGGAACGTATCGTCTGCGGTTTTTCGCGCGTCGACGGACTTCTCACGTTAGGGCGCGATGACAGCGTCGACATTCTGGAGCGTGAGCTGGAAGCGGTTCGCCGTGCGGGACTGCACGGCGTGGAGCTGGAACGTTACGTGGTCTATCCGGCTCGCGGCAACGAACCGTGTCTGCGCTTTCCACGTCAGGCACGTTTTCACCCGCTGCACTTTTTGCACGGGTTAACCGACGCCGTTGAACAGGCAGGTGGGCGAATCTTCGGCGACACGCATGTCGATGACGTCTCTGGTGGTGAGCGTGTCTGTGTACGCGCCGGCGATCATGTAGTGGTGGCGGCCGCAGGCGTCATTGCGACGAACGCGCCAATCTCGGAGCGCGATGCGGTTTTCACGAAGCAGACTCCATACGTGACGTACGTGATCGCGGCACCGGTCGACGACGGCGCCATGCGCGATGTGCTCGGCTGGGACACGGAAGATCCCTACCATTACGTGCGCTTGCAGCACCTCAATGACACACGGCGGAACGGCCGCGCTCGTGACTACGTGGTGGTCGGCGGCGAGGATCACAAATCGGGTCACGCGTTTGACGCCCAGGATCGCTTCTCGCGGCTTTTCGAATGGGTGCGAGAACGGATCCCGACCATTGGCGACGCAGAATTCGCGTGGTCGGGCGAGATCATTGAGTCAGACGACCGTATCGCGTTGCTCGGCCGGAGCCCGGATGAAGGAACGAACGTGTACCTGATTACCGGGGAATCGGGCGTCGGGATGACGCACAGCGCCATCGGGGCTGCGATCATACGCGACGCGATACAAGGCGTCCCTAACGAGTGGGCTACGCTGTACGAGCCGAATCGCGAGACGCTGCGCTCGATGAGAAGGTAGGACGGTCGCATGGCAAAACAGCAACGGCGCGAACACAGCTCCAGCGGAGATGCCGGCGAGGAAGGATATCAGTTGCAGGTGGACGAGGATGTGCGCTTTCAACGCCGCGAGCACGTCATGCGGCAGATCGGAACA
>JBFMFA010000108.1:0-8159 GCA_040753195.1 Gemmatimonadota bacterium
GGAGGCCTATATGGAAGACAAGAAACGACTTTGGCGCGGCGCGCTCGTGCTCGTCGTGACGATTTCATCCCCGGCGGCTGCGCAGATGTTGAGCCGCGACGCGCACGCGGCGCCCACCGTGGGCGTTCCGCTCAATGAAGCACTCGGGACGCATACGTATGCAGTCAGCGCGACGAATCCGCTCGCGCAGAAGTATTTCGATCAGGGCCTGCGCTGGTTCTGGGCCTTCAACCACGCGGAATCGATTCGCTCGTTCCGCGAAGGAGAGCGTGTCGATTCCACGTGCGCGATGTGCGCGTGGGGGATCGCGCTCGCGTCTGGTCCCAATATCAACGCGGCGATGGAGCCGGGTGCGCTGGATACGGCGCGCGCGGCGATCGCCCGAGCCCAACGCGCGGCAGCGAACGGCAGCCTGCGCGAGCAGCGCCTGATCACGGCATTGGCGGCGCGGTACGCGTCGAGCGATCCTGCGGACCGCCAGCGGCTTGATACGGCGTACGCCAACGCGCTCAGCCAGCTCGCCAGCGCGAACCCTAACGATGATGAAGTGCGCACGCTGTACGCTGACGCGCTCATGAATCTGAGTCCGTGGAACTACTGGAACGCCGACGGCACGGCGCGGCCGGCCACACCGGTCCTGCTCGGCGAGCTGGAAGCGGTGATGACGCGCAACACGAACCACCCCGGTGCGTGTCACTTGTTCATTCACGCCATCGAAGCGCGCGATCCAGCGCGCGGTGTGCCGTGCGCGGAGCGGCTGGCGGCGCTGATGCCTGGGGCGGGGCACCTCGTCCACATGCCGGGCCACATCTACATCCGCGTCGGTCGTTATGCGGATGCCTTACGAGCGAACGAACACGCCGTACACGCGGATGAGAGCTTCTTCGAAGGGGCGAAGCTTCCGAAGCGTGGCTTGTATGGCTCGGGGTATTATCCGCACAACTACCACTTTCTCAGTTTCGCCGCGTCGATGCTTGGGGCCAGCAGCATCGCGATCGAGAATGCGCAGAAGGCGGCGCGCGGCGTGGATCCGAAGATTGCGCGCGAGAATCCGTGGATCGAAGCGATTACGCCGATCGGGTACTGGACTTTGGTGACGTTCGGCAAATGGAACGACATCCTGGCGGCACCGCTGCCTAACGCCGATTTGCGGTTCACCGTGGCCATGGCGTACTACGCCAGGGGGATGGCGTTCAGCGCCAAGGCGCGCTGGGCGGAGGCGCGCGCGGCGCTCGATACGGTGACGGCGATCTCGGAGGCGTTCCCGGCTGGAGAGAACAGGTTGGCGCTGCAGATCGCCGAGCACGCGCTGGCTGGGGAGATCGCCTTGCGGCGGGAAGCGGTGGGCGAGGCGGTGCGGGAGTTCCGTGCGGCGGTGGCCGTCGAGGACAAGCTGGCATATTCTGAGCCGCCGACGTGGTACTACCCGATGCGGCACTCGTTAGGTAAGGCACTGCTGCTTGCGGGTCGTTTCGGCGAAGCCGAGAAGGTCTATCGTGAGGATCTCGCGCGCTTTCCGGAGAATGGCTGGTCGTTGTACGGCTTGTATCGCAGCCTGGCCAAGCAGGGGAAGCGAGCGCAGGCCGCGGATGCAAAACGCCGCTTTCTGGTGGCGTGGGCGAGTGCTGACGTGCAGTTGACGTCATCGCGTTTCTAGTCAAAGAGGAGAATCAGACAATGCGCAGGCTACAGAACATGTTTCGCAGATCGTACTGGTTAGGCGTGCTGGTCTTTCCAGCGCTGTTGGTGGTCGCAGGACGTGTGGAAGCAACGAAGGCGCGCGCCGTGCGCTTCGCCGACGTGGTGCTGGAAACCGGGGTGCGGTTACGCTACGCCACGCGCGGGGATTCGTTAGGAGAGCCGATCATTTTTCTGCACAGCTACACCGACTCGTGGTTCTCCTTTAGTGAGGTCTTGCCGCGCCTGTCACCGCGCTATCGAGCGTTCGCGCTCGATCAGCGCGGGCACGGGGGTTCGGAGCGGCCGGACAGCGGGTATACGATGCGCGACTTTGCGCAGGACGTGGTCGCCTTCATGGATGCGATGAAGCTCAAGGAGGCGACCATCGTCGGACATTCGATGGGGAGTTTGGTGGCCCGTGAGGTGGCGGCGCTGGTGCCAAGGCGCATAACGCGACTGGTGCTGGTTGGCGCGCCGGCGACGGGAACGAACGCGAGCGTGAGCGGGCTGGCGGAGGCGATTGAAGCCATGCAGGACTCCATTCCGGGAGCTTTTGTACAGGAGTTCCAGGCGAGCACCATTCACAAGCCAGTATCGCCTGAGTTTTTGAAGACGGTTGTGAGCGAGAGTCAGCGCGTGCCGGCGCGGGTATGGCGCGCGGTGTTGGAGGGGATCGTCGATCCACGCGATCCGTGGGCGCTCAAGGGCGTCACGTTTCCAACGTTGATCGTGTGGGGAGCGGAGGATACGTACTTCCCGAAGCCGGAGCAGGATCTACTCGTGCGGGCGATACCTAACGCGAAGCTGCTGGTGTATCAGGGAACGGGGCATGCGCCGCATTGGGAGCGACCCACCGACTTCGTGAAAGACCTCGAAGTATTCTTGAAGTAGCTGGCTGGACTCTCCACCATCCCGGGCGATCCTGGATGGTGGAGAACCTGCATAGGTCAGGCTGCTATCGATCGTCGCTCTGTACGATCGGGTTGCCGTAGAAACGCCACTGCGTCCGGTAATCCTTCGGCAAGTTCTGCTTCAAGAGCATCGCGCGCACCATCTCCACCGGCATGCGACCACCCTGGAGGATCTGGTCGTGAAACTGGATCTCAGTCATCCTGCCGCTTTCCACCAGCTCTTTGCGCAAAGCGCGAAACTGTAGTGCGCCTAACATATACGCCGCTTGATACACCGGCGGATACGTCCCGATAAACGAACGGCGCACCTCGGCCTCCGCGTTCGCGCGTTCGTGACCCACTTTGTTCACGAGCAGGTCGACGGCTTCACTCGGCGTCATCGTCCCCATGTGCACGCCTAACGAAAACATGATGCGCGCCGCGCGATGCATGCGCCAAAACAACATTCCAATTTTGTCTTCCGGCTTTTGCGCAAAACCCATGTCCCACAGCACCATCTCCCAATAGAGCGCCCACCCTTCGCCCCAGAAGGGCGTGGAGAACTCCTGCCGGTGCTGATTGAAGCGCTGCGTCATGAAGCCCTGCAGGTGATGCCCCGGGATCAGCTCGTGATGCACCGTCGCACGCGAGAAATGCGGATTGTTCCCGCGCATGCTCATCATCTTGTCGTCGTGCTCCATCCCGTCAGTGGGATAGGAGACTTGAATCACTTCGCCGCCCAGGAAGAATGGGCTGACCTTCTGCCGCTCGGGGGTCATCATCTCCATGCGCCAGACTTCTTTGGCGAGTGCCGGCACCGTGAGGAGTTTGCGGCTTTCGACGTATTCGATGGCCTCGAAGGCGAGCTCGCGGATGACTTGCGTCTGCTTCCCCGGGTCGACATACATGTTCTTCACTTTCTCGAGCGCCACGCGCCAATCGCTGATGCCCATCTGCTGCGCGGCCTTCTTCATTTCAGCTTCGCACCAGGCGTACTCCTTCTCCGCGATGGCGATCAGCTCCTGCGGCGTATACGGAATGAACTCCACGTCGAGATCTTGCTGCAGCCCTTCCGCGCCAATGGGGTCGCCGATGATGGGCTCGTCTTCGCCTTGGCGGTATCCAACGACGCGCTCGCGCAAGGTACGCACATAACGAGTGAGCGCGGTGTCGACGCGGGCGTACGGATCCTTGACCCACCAGGTGAAAACGGGATCGTAGCCAGCGTAGTAGCCGTACCAGCGCGCCAGGGCATTGCGCCGCAGGTTGTCGAGTGCATTGGCGGTGCGATAGGCGATGACGCGATTCTTCCGCAGCTCGACGGTGTCACCTTTTGGTGGTGTGCGCCATGCGCTATCCACTTTGGTGCGCGCGCTGTCGATCGAGACGGCGACGGCGGCGAGCGTTTTGCCGAGCGAGGCGGATTCGGGGAGGCCGAGCCGGCGGCGTTCTTCTGGAAGTGCCGTTAGGCTTTCGAAGAAGGGCGCGAAGCGTTTGATCTCCGCGACATGTTGATCTTCGCGGTCGAGCAGTTTCAACTCGTACGTGAGGTGCTTGGACAGCAAGACGTGATCGATGCGGCCGTCGTAGCCAAGCCTGTTATAGTCGATGTCGTTGAGACGCGTCTGCCAGCCACGCTCGAATTCACGCAGGCGAGCGCGCCGCTCGCTCCCGTACTCGGTGTCATAACGGCGGAGTAGCGCGGCTCTGTCGGACGTGTAGCGGGCCACAACAGATGACAGCTCACTTTCCTTGAGCGACACGAGACCAGGCAAGGCCGGCGCGAGGTCGCTGGCGGGAATGCGCTGACTAACGGACGTGGTGTGCTGTGCACCTAGCGCTGTGGGAACAAGGGCAAGAGTCGCAAGCGTGGCGATGTGCTGTCGAATGAATCGCATCGTGGGATGGGGAAGATCTCCACAAAGCTCTTGCGTGGTCACGCGAACGGCCAGGGTAGTTGCGAGACTTTCCCTAACGGTCGCTGTTACTGACGCGCGGGCTTAGCTGCGCGGGAGCGCGCTGTGCGGCGCGGCGAGCGCGTCGTCGCCCGTCAAAAGAACTCCGGTGGCTGGGGCGCCATCGCTCAGGAGTTCAATCTCGTACGGACCACGTGCAACGAGCGCGGGATTCGGGAGCTCACCACGCGCAAGCGCCCGAACGACAGGTACGGGGTCGTAGGAGAAGCGCGCGATGCGCGTGCGATCGGTGGCTATGGTGAGCAGGACGTCGCGCTCGAATGCGATCAAGTCCGCCAAAAACGGGAGTGCCGGTGCTTCCACGGCCAGGAAATCGGCGAGGCGCAGGCCTTCGGTGGCTGTCATCAGCTCGGGCGCGGCTGTTTGCCAGAAGCGCGCGAGCAAGTCTCGATATGCGTCGGGACCTAACGTCAACATCAGAAAGCGCGACGAGAGGCGCAGCGCATTCACGGCCATTCCGGCGCGGAATTCCGCCACGAGTTCCCGCAGCAGGGCTACGCCTTCATCAGCCTCCAGCTCGGTCCCCAACGCAGTGCCGACGGACCTGCCTAACACCAGGGTGCCGAGCGTTTCTTCCCATTCAACGGGGGCCGGGGTGCGTTCGCTCACCGTAGCCGGCATCGGCTTCGCGCGGGCGACGTTTCGGGTCGCGCGTCCGCGGATCTGCCACAATTCGGCCAGACGTTCCAGCTCACGGCGCAGCGCATCGTCGCCGAGCGTGGCGACATCGAGAGACGTCGCCTCGAACACGATGGCGCAGACGTTAGGCAACCCTGAAATCACCTCGCGAGCCAGCGCGATCAGTTCGTTCGGTACACCGCCAGCGTGCGAGTCGAGCCAGAAACCGCGATGCTCCGACCCGCCAGCGAGGTGGATCTCCCAAACGCGTTCCGGCGGTAACGCGGCGACATAGTCAGCGACCGACTGGCGGCCATTGCGTTCATTCGCCCAGATGTTGTGCAGGTCGAGCAGGATACCGCAATCCGCGCCCTCGGCGACGCGCGCCACGAAATCTCCATCGGGAAGCTCGTCATAACGCGGCGTGAGATAGTTGACGCCGGTTTCAATCGCGAAGGGAACCGACAGCCGCGCCGCACACTTGCGGATGCTCGCAATGGCTGCGTCCGCCCCGGCCAATGTCTGACGTGGCGGAAGCAAGAACCCTGTTCGGAAGGACGCGTCGTGGGCACCGATCTGATTGAAGCTGAGATGTTCGGATGCCCACGGAGCGCGGAACGATTCCACCATGCGCTGCAGGTCGTCGACATCCGTGTCGGCAACAGGCTTCGTGCCGCCGACCGGATAGCCGACGCCATGAATCAGCTTGGTCTGCGGCAGATCCCTGACGATTCTCTCGAACGATGGTTCGACTCGATGACGCGACTCGTGCTGCGTTGCCGCCTGTCCGGCTATCCAGATCGTTTCGGGTTCGATCTCCACGACCTGCGCGAGGTCGGTACCGTCTCGCAGGACGGACTCCAGTCCTGGTGTGTAGACGATACCGACCCCTAACGAAGGTACGCGGATCACCGATGTCCGACGGAGACGACGTCGAAGTTCGGCGGATTCACGACGAAATCGCGTTCCAGCGTGAAGAGACAGTGCCGTCCTGAGAAGCACTTCTCGCAGCCGATCGCCCGCGCGAAGTTGTCCACGATCTTGTGAACTGCCGCGATGTCAAACGCGGCCTTCGCGGGTAGCGAGATGCGCCACGGGACCGGGTCCGTTGGCAGCTGCCTGCTGAAGCTCTCGAAGTCCATTTTCCACCCCCAAGCGAAACTGTGACGTGCCCCTGCACGGCCCACCATCGTGGGCGGCTTGAGTTTGCGGGCTGCACAGATTGCTGAACACTCGGGGAACCACGAGGTATAGCCCTTAGGCGAGTGCGGTCTCCAATCGGGCTTTGACGGCGGGCCACTGCGCGTCGACGATGCTGAAGTACACCGTGTCGCGAGCCGTACCGTCCCAGTGGATCATATGATTGCGCAGTATGCCTTCTTCGACGGCGCCTAACCGGAGGATCGCCGTGCGCGACGTTGCATTCAGCGCGTGCGTCTTGAATTCGACACGCGTGCAATCCCAGCGCTCGAACGCGTGCGTCAACATGAGGTACTTGGCTTCAGTGTTCGCTCGCGTGCGCTGCCAGCGTGGGGCGATCCATGTCCCGCCGATTTCGACACGTCGATGCTCGGGCGCGATGTTCATGAAGCGCGTCGAGCCGATGATCGTGCCGTCGCTGGCGAGCACCGTCGCAAAGGGGAGAGCGGTCCCGCCTCGCTGCGCCTCGAGCGCCTCCGCCACAAAAGCGCGCATCTCCTCACGGTTACGCACCCGCACCGGCGTCCATTCCCAGATCGCGGGATCAAGACCGACGGCGGTTAGCGCATCGACATGCTCCAGCGTGAGCGGAACGAGCCTAACGAATCGTCCTTGAAGGGTGATCGGCGCCACGCTGATCATGCGGCTAGGAGCGCCTAACGTGCAGTGCCTTCCCGGTCCTTCCCGGCCACGATCGTCACGGCCGCCAAATTCCCGGTCGTATTGAACACGGTGGCAAAGATATCGGGGAGTGCATCAACCGCGATCAAAATCCCGATCCCTTCGACCGGAAGTCCAATGGCAATGAACAGCGGTGCCAAGGAGATGAACGCGCCGCGCGGGATGCCCGGCGCCGCGAAGGCAAAAAAGACAGCCGCAAACGCAATCGTCGCCAAGCCGCGCGCGCCGATCGGGATGCCGTAGAACCACGAGATGAAAAGGGCGCCGACGGTCCATGAAACCGGCGCGGCGATCTTGAACATCGAAACGGCCAGCGGAAGCACGAAGCCCGTCACGCGCTCAGGGAGCTTCAGCTCCTTCTCGGCGCCTTCGACCAGCGCCGGCAACGCAGCCAGCGACGAGCTCGTACTCAGCGCCACGAGCTGCGCAGGGAACACCGCTCGTGCAAAACGCCGCATCGGCACGCCAGCGACAACAGCCACCACGGGGTACAGCAAGGCGGTGACGGCGAGCGACACCACCGAATACACCACTATATAGAAGCCAATGGCGCCGACAAACGCGGCTCCCGCGCGCGCGGCGATCGGAAGCACCAGCGCAAAGACACCGATCGGCGCGAGCAGGATGATCCAGCGCACCAGCACGAGCATGGCGTCGCCTAACGCCTGAAAAAAAGCGACCAGTGTCGTGCGCGTCGATGCGGGACTGCGCGCGATCGCGATGGCGAGCAACAGCGTGAAGATGATCAGCGATACCAACTGGTTATTCGCAGCCGCGGCGACGGGGTTGCTCGGAATCAGCGAGGTGAGCCACTGCGACAGCGACTGACCTTGCGCCCCTGCAGCCACTTCGCCAGCCGCCTCGGCCGCGCCGGCTGGAAGCGGGGGTCGCACCATGTCGTCAGGGAGCAACGCGAACAACGACGGCGCAAACGGCATCACGACGATCGCCATGCCGACGAGTAATCCGATGAATACCAGCAGCGTGCGCGCGCCCAACCGTCCCACCGACGCAACGTCAGTCGCGCTCGCAACGCCGGTGATGATGAGCGAAACGACGAGCGGGATCACCGTCATGCGGATCGCATTCACCCACAGCGTTCCTATGGGCACAA
>JBFMFA010000109.1:0-8159 GCA_040753195.1 Gemmatimonadota bacterium
AACCGTTTTTCTCGTGCACGGTGAAGCGACGGCACAGGATGCACTTGCGGACTTGGTGCGCGCAGAAGGGCTGGATGTGCGGACTCCTTCACTAGGGGATCGTGTCGTTGTCTGAGCGGAACTGAGGGGCTCATCGTTCGGTGCATGAAGAATGACGCTCGCATATAGTTCGCGCGCATGATGGCCAAACGACGCACCGGCTGGCGGGCGCTTTGGCGAGTTGGTCTTGTCCTGCTCGTCACATGGCTGCTGTCGATTGCGTTCGTTGTGCTTTGGAGTATGCGGGATGATGCGAGCAATGCGGATGCGATCGTTGTGCTCGGCGCCGCTCAGTGGGATGGGCGCCCGTCGCCCGTTTTGCGTGCACGTCTGGAGCATGCGCACCAGTTATGGAGTAAAGGGCGTGCACCGTGGCTCGTTGTGACTGGAGGTGTTGGGAAGGGCGACACGACGAGCGAAGCAATAGTCGGGAAGCGGTTTCTTACTCAGCTCGGCGTGCCAGAGGAAAAAGTCTTGCTGGAAGCAGAAGGGCGGACGACGGAGCAGTCCATGCGTGGTGTCGCGGCGATGCTCAGGAGTCGTCGCATGAAGCGCGTGCTTTTGGTGAGTGACCCTTTTCACATGTTGCGACTCGAGGTCGTGGCGCGGAGTCATGGCTTGACTCCGCGTACTTCGCCCACACGCACGAGTCCGATTTCACGCAATGCGGGACAGTTGCTCACATACGTGCTGGCCGAGTCGCTCAAGGTACCGTTCACTCTCGTTACGGCCGGGTGGGCGTGGGTCAGGAATGCAGAGACTCGTTAGGCCGATATTCCTGCTGCTGGTGATGAGCACCTCGCTGCGCGGGCAGCAGGCGACGCCGCTGACTCTGGTGGTCGAGCCGGGCTTGTTAACGGCTGCAGCCGTATCGGCTATCGACGCGACGCCGCTTACGGCGTTCTACATCCGCGCGCAGTTGATGACGCGCAGCGACTCGGCGCGGTGGCGAGGTGTGCTTGGCGCGAGCGCGACTCCATTCGGGTTTCGTGGCGCGGGCGTGAGAAATCAAAACGCGCCGGTGTTGTTCGGCGGAGTGCAGCTCGATGTCATTCCGAAGCGAATCACAGGAGGTTGGTTCGGCGCGTATGTGCCTTTGCTGATCACCTATTCGCACCGTGGCGGGAGCAGCGAAAACACGCGCCTGTATGGGGCAGATATCGCTGCTGAAGGCACTGTGGTGATCTTCCTCGGAAGTAAATTGTTCGCCGATCTGGGTGCGCCGTGGTCGCGCATTGGGGGATACGTGACGATTTTTCAAAACCTGACGCCTAACAGCGATCCCACATTCGGCACACGCGACCGGTTCCGTCCCGACTTCATGTACGGCGTCTCGATCCCTCTTGCTGGTTCGCGCTAACGGATGAATCAAGCACTCGAAACATTTCAGCTCGATAACGGGTTGCGCGTCACCGTAGCCCCGGACCACACGGTGCCAGCGGTTTCGGTGAACCTGTGGTACCGGGTAGGGTCGGCACACGAACCACTCGGACGCACCGGCTTCGCGCACTTGTTCGAGCACATGTTGTTTCAGGGCTCTGAGAATGTGGGGGCCAACGAGCACTTCGAATTGGTACAGCGAGCCGGGGGCACGCTGAATGGATCGACGTGGCTCGACAGAACCAACTACTACGAAACGGTTCCAGCGAATTACCTGGAGCTAGCGCTCTGGCTGGAGGCAGATCGTATGGGACGATTGCTCCCAGCGATGACGCAGGAGAAGCTCGACACCCAGCGCGATGTCGTAAAGAACGAGCGGCGCTGGTCGATGGACAATCAGCCGTACGGGACGTGGTGGGAGCGACTTCCAGCGCTGGCATATCCGCCTGGTCACCCGTTTCACCACTCGCTCATCGGTTCGTTTGAGGATCTCGACGCGGCGACGCTGGATGACGTGCGTGCGTTCTTCGCCAAACACTACACGCCAGATAATGCCGTGCTTTCGATCGTCGGCGATGTCGAGCCTAACGAGGCTCGATCCCTGGTCGAACGGCATTTTGCGAGTATTCCGCGCGGGTCAGGGGCCGCGGCTTTACCACCGATGGATCTTCCGGCAGGCTTGGGCGCTTCACGAGAAGTCGTCGCCGATGATGTCGCGGCGTGTCGTTTGTTCGCCGCTTTTCGTGTTGCGCCCTTTGGCAGCGAGGAGGGCGTGACTGCCACCATCTGTGCGGCATTGCTCGGTAGTCGGCGAGGGAGCTTGCTGCACCAACGCCTCGTGCGCGAACGCAAAGTGGCGACGGAAGTGAACAGCTTCACGTTTGACCTTCCCGTTGCGTCGGACCTGCTCGTCATCGACATCACTGCGCACCCGGCTATCACAGGAGATTCGCTCGAGGGCGCACTTGCGGACGAACTACAAGCTCTGCGGGACCGCGGCGCGGACGATGGGGAGACGGCACGAGCGGTGGCGGTTGCCGAAAACGAGTTCGTGGTGGCATTGGAGTCCTCTGAGGGGCGTGCGGACACGCTCTCCAAGTTTGCTTCGTACTTTGGAGAGCCGCGCCTTGCTCTGCAGTACGTCGACCAATTGCGCGCCGTGACGGGTGAGCGAGTGAACGACTTTCTACGCACGTATCTGCGGCCCGACGAGCAAGTGTCTCTGTTGTACATACCGCGTGATGACTCGGCGTTAGGCATCGCGTGAGCGGGCGTCCTCTCGCTGGCCCACCGCGCGCGTACCATTTTCCGGCGTTCAGCCGGTCGCGGTTGCCTAACGGCGTCGAGACGATAGTGGCGCCGTTCTCGCGACTCCCCGTCGCGACGGTGCGAGTAGTTGTGGAAGCGGGCGCCGTATCGGACGCTCCCGGGTTCTCAGGCGAAGCGCTATTGACGTCCAAGAACCTCGCGGAGGGGAGCACCACCCTGAGCGCTCAGGAGATGGCCGTTGCCATCGAGCGGCTTGGCGGCGAACTGGAGCCGGATCTCGACTGGCAGGACATTTCGCTGCAGACCACGATTCGCAACGACGCGGTCGGTCGGGCGCTCGAGATCATGGGTGAGCTGGTGCAGCAACCCCGCTTCCCGGAAGACGGTGTCCTGCGCAACCGCAGCGAGCAGTTGGCGGAGCGTGAACAGGCGAAACGCGATCCGCGAGAGCACGCCGATGAGATGTTCGCACGAACCGTGTACGACGTGGCGGCGCGTTATGCGCTGCCGGAGGCGGGCGAGGTCGCGTCGATTCAGGAACTCGATCAGGAGCGCGTTGCGGCCTTTCATCGCCGGCAGTTCACTCCTGAGCGTACGTGTGTGATCGTGGTCGGCGCCGTGGATCCAGCCACCACGCTCGAAGCGGTTTGCGAGTCGTTAGGTGCTTGGTCGGCGCGACAATCGTCGACGGCCATGACGCGCAACGACACGCCATCGTCGTCGGTCGCGATTCACGTGGTGGATAGGCCGGGTTCCGCGCAGACTGAGCTTCGCGTTGGCCACGTGGGCGTGCCGCGCCTGCACCCTGATTATTTTGCGCTAGTCGTGATGAACAGTGTGTTAGGGGGCCTGTTCAACTCACGCATCAACCTCAATCTGCGCGAGCGGCACGGATATACGTACGGCGCCTTCTCCGCATTCCATTGGCGTGTACAGGCGGGACCGTTCGTGGTGTCCACCGCGGTGCAGACGGATGCCACTGCCGCTGCGGTGCGCGAGATCCTCTCCGAGATCGATCGCATTCGGCAAGATCGAATCACTGAAGCAGAGCGCTCGCTGGCCGTGAACTACCTGGCTGGTGTCTTCCCCATTCGCTATGAGACGACGGCTGCCATTGCGTCAGCGCTAGCCGCGATGCGCATCTTCGAGTTGCCGCCCGATTATTTCGACATGTATCGAGAGCGCATCCTCGCCGTAACCGCTGAAGACGTCTTACGTGTCGCGCAGGAACACCTGGACCCAAATCGCCTTCAGGTGGTGGCGTTAGGCGATGGGACGGTGATGCTCCCCTTGTTGGCGACGCTGGGGCGCGACGTGGTGCGGCTGGAATCGCGTTAGCACCGATGGAGGATACCGGCCGGCTGGAGAGCCGACGCGTGTACACCGGGCGCGTGCTGAATCTCGACATCGATCGCGTACGGTTTCCCGATGGCTCCACCGGCGAATTGGAGATGATCCGGCATCCTGGTGCGAGTGCCGTGGTACCACTCCTGGATAGTCCAGAGGTCGCGGATCCGCGTGTGGTCCTGATCAGGCAATATCGTTATGCCGCCAACGACTTCGTTTACGAGGTGCCCGCCGGCCGCTTGGACGGCGCTGAAGATCCAGCAGCGTGCGCGACCAGAGAGCTAGAAGAAGAAGCGGGGTATCGCGCGGGGCATTTGGAACGCCTGGTCACCATCCTAACGACCCCCGGGTTTACCGATGAACGCATTCATCTCTTTCTCGCATGGGACCTAACGCAGGGAGACGCACGGCGTGAACCAGACGAGTTTATTTCGCTGCACGAGGTTTCACTGAGTAGAGCGGTTGAGATGACTCGCGCTGGCGAAATTCAGGACGCAAAGACCGTAATCGCGCTGCTCTTTGCGGCGTTCTATTGCAGAGATCGCTAGGCCGCCACGGGTGAGTCCGAGAGGACACCATGGCATTCGAAGTGTCTTTGATTGAGGACACGGGCGGGAGCGCCCATCCAAATCCAATCGAACGATGGAGGCGTAACTTTAGGAGCTTCAGCGAGTTAGCGAGCTGCCTTAAAGGCAACCCTTCGGGCACGTCGCGTGCCTTACAGGAGCGTGGGTTCCAGCGCGACTAACCAACGGACCCACGTTCTTCAAGGAGATGTTATGAGCGATGTCGCAGCTGTGGTGGGCACCGAAGTGCTCCCTGGTGCGGCCATTCGAGAGGACCTTCGCACCAAAGACGATGCCGGTCTGGTGACTGCGTATCTCGCTGGTGAAGAGCGCGCTTTCGATGAACTCGTTGCCCGATATCAGACTCGCCTTCTCAACTTTGTCTACCGGACGATTGGGGATAAGGAGCGCGGCGAGGATCTCGTCCAGGAAGTCTTCGTCCGAGTGTATCGGCACCTGCATCGGTTTGACCGATCAAAGAAGTTCTCGACCTGGATCTATACAATTGCCTCAAACCTGGCGAAGAACGAGTTGCGCAATCGAGCGCGGAATCCGCTCGTCCTCTTCCAGGCGATCAAACAGAACTGGCAAGACGATGACCGGCCCGTTCAGTTCGAGGACACGGCCTCTCGACCGGATGATCTGTTCCGTAAGCGGCACCTCCGCGACCTGGTCGAGGATGCAGTCGCGAAGCTACCGGGGCATCATCGTCAAGTCTTCGTGCTGCGGGAGCTTGAAGGGAAATCGTACGAGGAAATTGCTGAGATCACGGCCTGCAACCTCGGTACTGTGAAGTCACGCCTAAACCGGGCGCGCAACGCCTTCGCAGCGCTGATCGAGCCTCATCTCAAGTAGGGGAACTGCAGCCTCTTCCGCTCCCGTCGTGACCCACATCACGACGGGAGTCGGTATTTAAGGAACCGGGGGTGGGTGGACGTGTACCGAAGGGCGCCTTAGCCTTGTGCCCCGGTATGGACTGCCGCGCATTCAGACAGAGTCACGTCGCGTACGTTGACGACACGCTTCCTGGTGTCGAGCAGCAGGCGATGAGCGAGCATCTGCGAGTGTGCGCTGCGTGCGCACAGCTCGATGCCCGCGTGCGTCGTTCGTTGATGGCGGCGAGAAGTCTTGACTCGATCGTTCCGTCGGAGGACTTCAGCACTCGGCTGCGCTTGCGGCTAGATGCGGAGCGAAAGCGGTTGGTAGTACAACCACCGCTCGCTCGCGGGCCGAGCTTTGTCACGTTTGCAGCCATCGCAGTTGCCGTGGTGGGTACGGGCGTGCTTGCGCTGGAGATGCAGCTGCAGGAAGCGCCGCCAACAGATACACCACGCCTGGCAGGGATCGTGGCCACAGTTCCGGCAGTGCCCGAGACGCTGTTCGCTTCGTCGTCGGCGTTAGCCGCCGCCATATCGACGAGCGCTCCTGTGTGGTCGCTCGCGTATGTCGCCGACCAGATGCCGATTCGCTTCGCCACCGCGCAACTCGCTGCGGAGCTACGCGAGCGCTAACTACGCGCGGAGCCGTGTGACGGCTCGCGATATATTGGGGCATGTCTCGGGGCAAAGTCGTCCACAATCTGGAAACCGACATCGCACGAGGGCGGTTTGAGCCTGTGTACTACCTGCACGGCGATGAGGAATATCTCAAGGAACGCGCACTGCAAAAGCTCATCGCGCGCGCTACCGAGCCGAGTACCCGAGATTTCAACCTGGACCAGCGCCGAGCGGCGAGCGTCGACAGCCGCTCGTTAGGTACTCTCTTCGCCATGCCGCCGGTGCTCGCGGAGCGGCGCGTCATTGTATTGCGCGATGTCGTCGGCATCAAAAAGGATACGCGCGCTGTACTCGATCGCTACTTGGCACAGCCGGCGCCGGATATCGTGCTGGTAATTGTCAGCGCCGCGGGTGAAAAGATCGATGCGAAGCTCGCACAGTCGGCGACAGCGATCGAATTTTCCGAGCTCGATGGGCCGAGTGCGGCTGACTGGATCGCGGAGCATGCGCGGGAGGTACATGATGCGACTATCTCACGCGAGGCGGCCGAACTGCTCCTCGCTACGGTGGGCGCCGACCTGGCCGCGCTCGCGACGGAACTCGATAAAAGTGTGAGCTTCGGGGGCAAGAGCGTCGACACGGCGGCCATCGAAGCGGTCGTCGGCGTTCGACACGGAGAAACGTTAGGTGACTTTCTCCGTGCGGTCGCCCAGCGGCGCGCCGATGAAGCGTTGAAATTGATCTCTCCCATTCTCGCACAACCGAAAAACGGTCTCATACCGGTGTTAAGTGCGTTAGGCAGCCAGATGCTGGCGCTCGGTGTGGCGAGTGCGGCGCGGCGCGGCGGAGCGTCGGTCGGTGCCGTTCGCAACCGGCTGTGGGAGCTGCTCAAGGGGGGCGGGATCGGATCGCTCAACACAGGCGGTTCCTGGGGAGACGCGGTGGAACGCTGGGCGACCTGCGCTGCGCTCTGGAGCGAGACGTCGATCCGTAACGGGCTTCGCGCGTTGCTCATTGCTGACCGTTCGGCCAAGGACTCGCGGATTGCGACAGACGAGCAAATCCTCAGCACGGCCGTGCTGGAGCTTTGTGGAGACACAGTGACGGTGGTTGCCTAACGAATGACGAGCCATATCGGCAAAATGGCTGCGGCGCTCGCCCTGAGCTGCATAGCGGCGCTCCCACTGTGTGCGCAAAGCAGCGAAGTGTCGTTGCGCGTGGAGCGGTTGACGGCATCGGGGAACAGCGCTGCCGCGCGCGTGGTCATCGATTCGGTGCTGAGCGCAGCGCCTGAGGGGAGTGTCGACTACGTCGAGGCACTGTACTGGCACGCCGTTCTCGATTCGACCGCGGCCGGGGCTGAGCGAGATTATCTGCGATTGGTGGTTGAGTACCCGCTATCACCGCGGGCCAGCGCGGCACTGTTGCGCCTTTCGCAGCTGGAGCTTGCTCGCCTGGCGCGCGATCGCGCGAGGCGGCATCTGGAGAAGTTGCGCACAGACTACCCAGATAGTGAGCACCTGGCGCGCGCGAACCACATGGCGGCGAAGATGGAGCTGGAAGACGGCAGTCCACAAAAGGCATGCGCGTTGCTCGAGGCGGCTCGCGCGGCCGTGGCGGCCGACGAAGTCGAACTGCGCAATCAGATCGTGTACCTCCACACGTCGTGCGGTGCACGCGCTGTGCCTCCGGTCAGCGACAGCACCACCAGCAGGTCTGACAGCACCGTTAGGCGAGGAGCGGGGGACTCGCGTCCAGCGGCGGCTGAGCGTTTTAGCATCCAGGTGGCGGCGTACAACACGCAGCGCGAAGCCACGACCCTGGCGCGGCAGCTGCAACGCCGCGGTGTGGCGGCGCGCGTGGTCGGCACGAGCGCACCCTTTCGCGTTCGCATCGGACGCTACGCGACGCGAGAGGAAGCTCGCCGCGCGATGACACAAGCTGGTCTGCGCGGGATCATCGTCGAGGCGGAGCCGGCGTGACGCGGGAAGCGACGCCGCTCATGCAGCAGTACCGGGAGATCAAGACACAGCATCCGGACGCTGTGCTGTTTTTCCGGATG
>JBFMFA010000110.1:0-8134 GCA_040753195.1 Gemmatimonadota bacterium
ACTACAAAGACTCGATTCCCCGCACTGCCCTCCTCCGTATCGGTGACGAAGCCGTCACCACGATGCGCCAACAAGAGCAGACATCCTTCGACGAAATTCTGCTCTGGGCCGAAGTCGACCGCATCATTCGCAACCGGTTACGGGTTCCCTCCTTCGCCACGTGGAAGCGGCGCCGGCTACGGCGCCTCGAGGAGTATCGCCGGCCGGAGCGCTGGGGCCTTACGGATGATGCGCCGCTCGTCAGCGCCATTCGCGCGCGCGAGAACCCTCATGTGCTGGTAGCGGGTGCTCGCGCAGAGGGTCCGGCCATTTTCCTCGCTGCCAATGGCTGCAAGGTGACCGCCCAGAATGACGACGCAGATCTGGTTGATCGTGTCTTCCAGGTCGCGGGGGAGGCGGGGCTGATTTCACGCCTAACACCGTGCATCGCGGCCCTGGACCACTTCAAGCCCGAACCCGACGCTCCACTCGCCGCTGTCGTATGCTCCTCCGAAGCGCTGCAGCACTTATCGCGAGTAGAGCGGGCTCGAGTCATCGACATCCTCAAGGGTGCCACGCTCGACGGCGGCGTACATCTGGTTCAAACGATCGCTGCGGGGAGCGCCGCGCTGTCGATCGAGGAGCTGAACTCGCAGTATCGGGGCTGGGCAATATCGGTCCTGCCAGATCGGAACGCCGATCAGGTCTTCCTCGCACGCAAACTCGTCGCATAGCGACACAGCGTGTCGGGTCCGGGCGTGTCGATTCGCGACGCCCTCGTTCGACGATAGTGCAGACCGTGAGGCTAACTGCTTCTGCTGCTTGATAGTTGCGGCGCGGGCTGATTGGCACCGCCCCTGCTATCGCGCTCCGCACGAGTGATCCGCAGGATCAATCGCAAGAGGCCGACGGCTCGCCGGCGAACCGTTCTCGCCGATGACGTCGGCCTTGTGTGTGTGAACGCCCAAGCCGCCACTGCGACGCAGTCGTAGAGCAGCACGGCAATTTCGAGGAGCAGTGATGTACACGCATCGACGCAGGTTCGAGAACAAGATTGCGAGTGAGGAGCCGATCGGCATCGTCATCTCGCGGGGCGCATCGACAGAGGAGCAGCCGCGTTTGTCGGCATTTGTATGGAGCGAGGCGCCAAACGAGACGACATCGTCAGGTAAGACTGCCTAACTGGACACTGAGAACGACTCAGTTTTGGGTTATCGGATTGGGGTCTCTTCCAGTGATCAGTTTGGGTTTGCAGTTAGGGTTTTCAGTTGCGAACTGCTAACTCCAACTGACAACAAACAACTCGGCGTAACTCCAGGCTGATACCTGAAAACTCGTAGTTAACAAAAAAAGCCGGCGAGAAATCGCCGGCTTTTTTTGTATTGCGGGAAGACCAGTTACTTCTTCTTCGCGGCCTTCTTTTTTCCACCCTTCTTTGCAGCCTTCTTCTTTCTTGCGGCCATGGTACTTGTCTCCATGACTAAAGTGGAACGCCCTTCCGATCCCCCGGTGGATCGGTGGGCCACAACCGAGCGATACTCTGACACGGTTGGTCCTACGCGCTGCTCAACGGCAGCGCATTCATAACAACCTCAATTGTCTAACAGCGGTGCAACGCAACGAGCGTCGATGTGAAGACTCCGACGATCGATGCGTCGGTGCGTTACATCACGTACGCGAAAGGTTGAGCCTCGCCGCGTAAGGCGGCTTCGCGCACCATGCGAGTCGCCCCGGTGCGGCTCGCGTGATCTCGCGACGCAGTCGCGTGCGGAGTCGTGCACGCACGGCGCGCTGCAGAGGCTCGAATTGTTAGGGCTGTATCCGATGCGCGTCGCGCATTGTGCGCAGGCATCGTCAAGCAGAAGTGATGAGCAAGTGAGAAGGAAAGGGGGAGCGCAAATTCCCGCGTCGCCAAATACGCGGTGCGAGTGGTGCGTTGTGCGTCGCAAACTGCTGCGACCGATTCGACGTCGAGGAACTCAGTTCGGGATAAACCCACGCGATTTCCTCTTGCGCGCTCCGTTGTATCTGGCCGCGAATATAGAACTTACACACACATTACGCAATACAATGCAAGCAAACGCCTCTTTCTTATCCCCTCGCACGACATTCATTTTGTTCTCAGCATCGCGTGTGGAGTTGTGTTGAGATGCCTGCACTCACCATTGATGGTCGCACAATCACTGTGCGCGACGGCGCGACAATTCTCGACGCCGCGCGCGAGCTCGGCATTGATGTACCAACCCTCTGTTGGTATCCGAAGCTCACCAACGTAGGCAATTGTCGGATCTGCCTCGTCTCTGTCGAAGGAAATTCCAAGCTCGTTCCTTCGTGCGCAACGCAGGCGAGCGAAGGAATGAAAGTCACGACGGAGTCGATCGCCGCAGTGAAGAATCGACGTGCCGTGCTCTCGATGCTGCTCGAGCGTTATCCCGTCGAGGAAATCCCAGAGGACGGATATCGCAACGAATTCGAGCAGCTCGTGCGTCGCTACGATGTGCCAACCACACGCAGCAACGATCTCCCTCTGCGTGAAGGCGATGAGCGCGACGGCGACCTGATCATCCGACACGACATGTCCACGTGCATTCTCTGCACGCGCTGCGTCAGAGCGTGCGAAGACATTCAGGTCGTGGGCGTTCTCGACGTCGCCTATCGCGGCGATCACGCGCAGATCATCGTCGGAGCCGATGGAAATCCCGAACACGCGGGATGCACATGGTGCGGTGAATGCGTGCGCGTGTGCCCCACCGGTGCTATTCACGACATCCTCCCCATGGCCGTGCGCGCAAACAACGGCGCTGTGGTCGAGCAGATGCGCTCGAAGGACATGCCGCAGCCCGACAAAGAAGTGCGCTCTGTTTGCCCCTACTGCGGCGTCGGATGTCAGATCGATCTACAGGTGCGCGATAACAAGGTCGTGCACGTGCGTTCGCCCTGGATCGAAGAGAACACGCCGAACATCGGATCGACATGCGTTAAAGGGCGCTTCGGTTACGACTTCGTTCAACATCGCGATCGCTTGTTGACGCCGCTCGTGCGCAAAGGATGGGTGAAGAGGGGCGACCGCTGGGTGTACGACCCGGCGCATAACGGGGTCGCGTCGTGGGGCAGACGCGGCGGCCCGTGGTCGGAAGTGCAAGGCGAATCCAAAACTCAAAAAGACCGGCCACCACGTACAAATCCCTTCCGCCGCGCGCCGACCGGCATGGATACGCTTGGCGACCCACGCGATCGCGTGGCAACGCCAGAGAGCTGGTACGAGCCATTCCGCGAAGCGACATGGGATGAGGCGATGGAGATCGTCGCACAAGAACTCGTCCGGCTGCGCGACAATCACGGCCCCAAGTCTCTCGCTGTTTTCCAGAGCGCGAAGTGTTCGAACGAAGAGAACTATCTGTTGCAACGCCTCTTCCGCGGAGCGCTCGGTACCAACAACGTCGACCACTGCACGCGTCTCTGCCATTCATCGAGCGTGAGCGCCATGCAGCGCGCCATGAACACGAGCGCTGCGTCCGGTTCCATGCGCGAAGTGGAAACCGAGTCTGACGTCATCTTCATACTCGGCGCGAATACAACCGAAAGTCATCCCGTGTTCGGTGCGGCGATCAAACGCGCCGTGAAGCGTGGCGCGAAGCTCATCGTTGCCGATCCCCGTCGCATCGAGCTCGCGCAGCGCGCGCACATTCATTTACAGTCGCTGCCGGGCACCGACGTCGCGTTGCTCAACGGCATGCTGCACCACGTGCTCGCGCTCGGGCTCGAAAACAAGGAGTTCATTGCCGCGCGCACGCACGACTTCGACAAAGTGCGCGAAGCGGTCAAGCCATACACGCCCGAACGCGCCGAGCAGATCTCGGGCGTTCCGGCCGACTTGATACGGCAGGCCGCCGAGTGGTACGCGCGTGGTCCGCGTAGCGCGACTTTGTGGGCAATGGGTCTGACGCAACACAGCACGGGCACCGACATCGTGGCATCGCTGCTCAACCTCATGCTCGCGTGCGGTATGATCGGACGTTGGGGTGCGGCGATGATTCCGATCCGCGGACAGAACAACGTGCAGGGTGCTAGCGACGTCGGTGCGATACCGATGGTCTACACCGACTATCAAACGGTGACCGACCCTGCCATCCGTCACACCTTTGCGAGCACTTGGGGCGTGCCTGACGAGCGGATCCCGCTCGAGGTTGGTCTCAAGGTCACACAGATCGTAGCGGAAGGATCTCCAGTTCGTGGTATGTACATCATGGGTGAGAATCCTATCCTCTCGGACCCGGAAGTCTCACACGCCGAGCATTGGTTCAAAGAACTGGAGTTCCTGGCGGTGCAGGACCTCTTTTTGACTGAAACGGCGCGTTATGCGGACGTTGTGTTGCCCGGTGCGTCGTTCGCTGAAAAAACCGGCACCTTCGTGAACACTGAGCGTCGCATCCAGCTCGCGGAAAAGGCGGTGGAGCCGCCGGGGAATTCGCGCGGCGACCTCGAGATCGTCATCGAACTCTCCAACCGAGTGGGCCTGCCAACGCCGTTTGCAAACTCGGCGGAGGTCATGGACGAGATCGCGAAAGTGACGCCGAGCTGGCGCGGCGTTTCGCATGATCGACTGCGCGGCGCTGGGCTGCAGTATCCGGTTGTAGATCGCGCTCACGGTGGTACGGATTTCCTGTTCGATGCGGCGTTCCCGACAGCGGACGGCAAAGCGAAGTTCGTCCCTGTCGAGTTCCTCCCCCCCGCCGAACTGCCTGACGAGGAGTACCCGTTCCTGCTGAATACCGGTCGACAGATGTATCACTGGCACACAGGAACCATGACGCGGCGATCCTTCGCCCTGGATGCTCGCGAATCGGGCCCGATCGTAGAGTTGAATCCAGCCGATGCGGCTGAGTTGGGCGTTGTCGACGGTGATGAGGTGCGCATCGCCTCGCGCCGCGGTGAAGTGCGGATCAGCGTGCGGATCTCACAGCGCGTCGCGCGGCGCCAGATCTTCATTCCGATGCACTATCGCGAAGCGGCAGTGAACCTGCTGACGAATCCGGCGCTTGATCCCTATGCGCACATCCCGGAGTTCAAGGTGTGTGCGGTGAGGGTTGAGAGGTCGAAGGTCGAAGGTCAAAGGTCGAAGGAAGAGCAGAACGAACTCGTCGCTGGGGACTAATGGATCTTGGCCTAACGAATCGTGTGGCGCTCGTCACAGGGGCGTCGTCCGGGCTTGGCTTGGCGATTGCGCGTGAGCTGGCCGCAGAGGGCGCGTCGGTTGCGATGGTCGCGCGGCGCGAAGATGAGCTCAAGCGGCTCGCGGCCGAGATCGTCGCGGCGACCCATCACCGGATTCTGCCCGTACCTGGCGACCTGTCGCTGCCTAACGAACCTGCGCGGGTGGCGCGCGTCGCCGAAGAGACCCTCGGACCTGTGGACATTGTGCTCGCGAACGCCGGCGGACCACCATCTACGGCCTTCGCAGACACCACTGAGGAGCAGTATCAGGCTGCGATTAATCTCAATTTGATGGCGTCGATCCGACTCGCCCACGCAACGGTACCGGGAATGCGCGCGCGGAAATGGGGGCGCGTGATGTTCCTCACCTCGATGGCCGCAAAGCAGCCGGTCCCCGGCCTGCTCCTATCCAACACGGCGCGCTCAGGCCTACTCGGATTCGCCAAAACGCTCGCCATGGAAGTCGCGAAGGACGGCGTCACCGTGAATACCGTGATGCCGGGACATTTCGATACGCCGCGAGCGATCGAGCTGGCGCGCATGCGCTCCGAGCGCGAAAAGAAATCATTCGAAGACGTCATGCGGGCGCGCAGCGCCGGAATCCCGATGGGACGTTCCGGCGATCCCAAAGAGTTTGCCGCGGTCGTGGCTTTCCTCGCGAGTGAGCGCGCGAGCTTCGTCACCGGCACAGCGATTCAAGTCGACGGCGGGCAGATCGGAACAATCCTGTAGGCGCACCCGCCCTTTGACAATTGTCGGGGAAGGCGTAGGCTCAACATCGCCACTAACCGGCTCAGCACTCGGTCGCGCGAGCCCTCACCCCTTCGTGGCTTCCCCCTTTGGCCGCTTCGCGCGCGGCCACCCGCTGTGCAACTTCTCTCCAGGTGGACTCATGTTCCACAACGCAAACCGCCTAACGCTGATCAGCCTTGGGCTGTTAAGCGCGGGCTCGGCCTCCGGCCAAAGTCAGGGGCTCCCGACGTCACAGCCCGCGCTGCTCACCATCGTCCGCGAAGAGGTGAAGGTGGGCCGCGCGGCCGATCATGCCAAACACGAAGCGGGATGGCCCGCAGCGTTTGAAAAAGCGAAGTCGCCGGACTACTACCTGGCCCTCGTTTCGATGACCGGACCTAACGAGGCGTGGTACATCACGCCATCTGCTTCACACACCGCTATGGCTGAAGGCATGAAGCGGGACGACGCTGACCCGGTGCTCAGTGCAGAGCTTAACAGGCTCTCGCGCGTTGACGGCGACTTCCTTAATGGGCTCCGCGTCATTCAGGCCGCAGCGAGACCCGATCTGAGCATGGGTGACTATCCGGATATCGCTCGCATGCGCTTCTGGGAAATAACGATCTTCCGGGTGCGACCAGGGCACGAAGCCGCGTTCGATGCGGCGGCCAAGGCGTACCGCGCCGCGACGCAGCGTGCTGCCCCGAGCACCCGCTGGCGCATGTATCAGGTGATCGCCGGGATGCCCAACCCCACATACATCGCTTTTGGATCCGTCGTCGGCTACAATGAGTTCGACAAAGGCATGTCAGACGGCGAGGCGACGATGCGGGCCTTCACTGCTGAGGAGGGCGCGTTGCTCGAGAAGTTCTCCAAGGAATCGCTCCTCAACGCCGAAACGAACCGCTTCCGACTCGATCCGGTGCAGAGTTACGTATCCAAGGAGGTCCGCGCCACCGATCCGGCGTTCTGGATGCCAAAACGCGCGACAGCGCGCGCGGCAGGGTCGCAGTAATCGCATCCGCGTTAGGCGTGCCGCGTGCTGACGGCACGCCAGCGCTGGCGAACCAGTTCGAATGTGACGCTGGGATTCGCGCCTGCACTTCCGCAGGGGGTATTGACGCGCCAGTTTCCCCCGCCGCATGAAAGCCCTCCTTAAACCGGCAGCCGCGCCCGGCTTTGAGCTGCGCGACGTGCCGGAGCCGTCAATTCGAGACGACGAAGTTCTCATTAGAGTCCGCCGCGCCGGAGTCTGCGGGACGGACGTTCACATCTATGAATGGGATGCTTGGGCGAGCGGTCGATGCAAGCCGCCATTTATCGTCGGTCACGAGTTCGCTGGTGACGTCGTGAAGACAGGCGCGCTCGTTGAGAAGCTGCGTGTCGGCGATCGCGTGACCGCTGAGGGGCATATCATCGACGAGCATTCCATCTTTGCGCGCACGGGTGATGGCCACGTCGACCCGAGCACTCGCATCATCGGCGTCGATCGCGACGGATGTTTCGCCGAGTACATCGCGATGCCTGCAAGCAACGTCTGGTATTTGCACGAAAGCATCTCGTATGAAGTCGGCGGGATTCACGACCCCATGGGCAACGCCTTTCACACGGCGCTGACGGCAGAAATACCTGGGAACGTCGTGCTCATCACCGGTTGTGGCCCCATCGGGCTTTTCGCGGTTGGCATCTGTCGCGCGGCGGGAGCGTCGCGCGTGATCGCGACCGACATGGTCGCCAAACGTCTCGAACTGGCGCGGCGCATGGGTGCGCACGATGCGATAACCCCCGATCAAGCCCGTGACGTCGTTATGCAGGCAACCGGCGGTATCGGCGTCGACGTGGTCCTCGAGATGGCTGGCGCGCCGAGCGCCATCCATCAGGCGTTTTCGTTGGTACGGCCTGGTGGCCGCGTGCAGATGTTAGGCATTCCGTCGAAACCGATGGACGTCGATTTTGCGACGGAGATCATCTTCAAGGGTCTCACGATCTATGGCGTAGTCGGGCGCCGCATGTACGATACGTGGGTGCAGATGACGCGCTTCCTGCGCGGTGGCTTCGATCCGACGCCGGTGATCACACATCGCTTTCCACTGCGCGACTACGAGGAGGCGATGCGGGTGATCAAATCCGGGGAGGCTGGGAAGGTCGTCTTCGAGATCACGTAGCTGAATTGGCCGTGAGGAGCCATGGGAGGAACTGTGCGCGTTAG
>JBFMFA010000111.1:0-8087 GCA_040753195.1 Gemmatimonadota bacterium
GAAGTCTCCGAGCCACTCGCCAAGGCGTTGCGGCGTGTCGCGCTCCGGATCGGTTGTCACGAAGACCACCCGCACCATGTCGCGGGCGCTCCAGGGCATCTTCTTCAGCACCGCGGCGATGTTCGCCATGTGTAGCGGACAGATGTCCGGGCAGTGCGTATAACCGAAAAACAGCAGCGTGACCTTACCTTCTGTCTCGCGGGCAAAGTCGAATGCGCGGCCGTCCACGCGCGTCAAGACGAACTCCGGCTTGTGAAGGGGCTCAGGCAGAGCTGTTCCGCGCAGTCCGTCGGCAGTGACGGCGCCCCCGCGCGCGAGGTTGTCACCGTCGGGCGCCGAACCGCACGCCAGAACGGAGAAGGCAGCGACGAGAATCCGGGTTACGTAACGAGATCTGGTGTACAATCGTTCCCTCTTCGTCCGAAAATGCTGGTGTCGGTGGACGCGTGGGCAGCATAATAAACTGCACGACTTGGCTCGTCGCTCTCGGTAGCGAGGTACCAGCACCATGGTCGGATTATCCCAAGTTCGCCGGCACGCACCGCTCTGGGGTGGAGGAGCGTCCTTGGCCTTCGTGGCGATTGCCTTCGCTGCCACGGGCGCATTCCAGAAGCAAAGTGCTCCGCCTGCCACGCTCCCCGAACGCCTCAGCGACAGCGCCTTCTGGGCCCTTGTCACCGAGTCGTCCGAGCCGGACGGGTACTTCCGCTCCGATAACCTGGTCTCGAACGAGCTGACGTTCCAACACGTGATCCCGGAGTTGCTCGAGACGGTTACCCCGGGCGGCGTATACATCGGCGTGGGACCGGACCAGAACTTCACCTACATCGCCGCACTGCGTCCGAGCATCGCTTTTATCGTCGACATCCGTCGCGGCGCCATGCTGCAGCATCTCATGTACAAGGCGATCGTCGAGCTGTCGCGCGACCGCGCGGATTTCCTCGGTACGCTCTTTTCTCGGCCGCGGCCTTCCAGCGTCGATTCCACGACTTCGGTCAACGATCTGATGGCGGCGTACGACGGCGTGGCGCCGGACAGCGCGTTATTCGCGCGGAACCTGCGCCTCATCATCGAGCACCTGACCGCCACACGCCACTTCGGCCTAACGCCTGACGACATATCCGGCATTGAATACGTACATGGCGCGTTCTTCGTCGACGGTCCGTCGCTCACGTACTCCTTCGGCAGCGGCAACAACGGGTGGCGTTTTGGCCGCGCCATGCCGAGTTATGCGGAGCTGATGATCGAGACTGATGGCGCCGGTGTTCAGCGCGGGTATCTGGCAACCGAAGCGAACTTCGCCGCGCTGCGTTCGCTGCACCAGCGCAACCTCATCGTTCCGATCATCGGGGACTTCGCGGGCCCGAAAGCGCTGCGCGCGGTTGGCACCTATCTCAAGCGGCACGGCGCGACCGTCAGCGCGGTCTACACGTCGAATGTGGAGCAATACCTCTTCCAGAGTCCGGACGCCTGGCGCCGTTACTACGACAACATCGCGACGCTCCCGATCACGGAGAAGAGTCTCTTCCTGCGTGCCGTGTTCAATTACGGCGCGTACAACTTCCAGAACAACAACATGCCGCGCACGCGTTCGATCACCATGATGTGCCCCATCGAGCAGTTGTTAGGCGCATACAAGGATGGTCGCATTCAGGCGTACTGGGATGTGATCAACATTTCGCGCGCGCCGAATCCAGCGGGCGTCCGCTAGCGTCGCGCGGTGCCTCATCGTTGAACGACGCGGTTGCGTAACACACCGACGCCCTCGACCTCCACCTCGACGACATCACCGTTCTTGATCGCCTTCGTGGTCTGCGGTGTGCCGGTGTAAATCACGTCCCCGGGTTCCAGCGTGACGTACTGGCTCACGTAGCTCACGATCCTGGAGACGTTGAATAGGAGATCCTTGGTGCGCTCCGACTGGACGACTTCTCCATTCAGCCGCGTCTGTAAAAGCAAATCGTCATAATTCAGGCCGGTGACGATCGCGGGACCTAACGGGCCAAACGTGTCGGACGCCTTCGCGCGGAACCACTGCAGATCGTCGCGCTGCCAATCCCGTTCGCTGATGTCGTTGCCGGCCGTCACGCCAAAGATGTAGCTCTTCGCGTCCGCGACTGAGACGCGCGAAGCACGCTTGCCGATGACCACCACAAGCTCCCCTTCGTAGTGCGTGTTCTTCGCGTCAGGCGGAAGCACGATGTCTTCTCCCGTCGCGATGATCGACGTCGGGAACTTCGCGAAGAGTCCCGGATATGCCGCAGGCTGACGCGTCCCCAAGTGGCTTTGATAGTTGAGACCCACCGCGATCACTTTGCGCGGCGTGCAGGGGGGAAGTAGCCTAACGTCGCTTAGTTTATGCGTGCGCCCCGTCGGCCGCGGGTTCGCGAACAGATCGCCGCTGAGCTCGCGCACCTGATCGCCCTGAAGGATCCCGTAGGATGTCGTCTGTGCGGCTGCATAGCGCACGTATTTCACGGGCGCTTGCGCGACCAAAACTGGTGTCGTGAGAAGAATCCCCGACAAAGCGGCAATGACGAATCGCATCGTTCACTCGGCGCAGATTAGAGGCTGCTGACGTTGCAGCGCAGCCGCCGCACTCTGCAAGAGGCGCCTGCGTTTGACGGTGGCCATCTGCCACACGTACTGGCGCGGCACAGACAAGCCCCAACTCCAAGCTGGGCCATTCACCCAGGGCTCATTACCCGAAGCTGAGCTGTGTCGTCTGGTCTCTGAGTTGCATTAGGTGGCGTTAGGAACTGTGTATGTCTATCCGCCTTCGACCCTGTCAACGCGGCTTCCTGGCTGCGGCAGCACTGTGCGTTCTCACGCCAGTGCTTTCCGGCCAGCGCGTACATCCCACACCCACGCCGTTTTTCGCGGCCGAGTGGGGGATGAGCATCGATACGCTGATGCGGCAGGCTGCAAATGGCGGCTGGGAGTTTCTCGCCGTCGACGAGGACGGTGACTACACGTTCCGCGGCTCTCTGCCCACTGGCGAACCGGCGTACGTTTTCGCGACGGTGGACAGCACCGGAGGCCTAACGCGACTCCTCATCAGTATCGCTCCGCACGCCAGCGCCGATCAGACGTTTCAGCGGCTGGCCGACACGCTCCGGGCCCATTTTGGCGACGCGGACATATCGAGCCACGATGCCGACGTGCGGCCGGCACCGCATATGGTGGCAGCGACCGCCTGGCGCGGGGTTTTGATGGGCCTGAGGCGGGATCGTCGCATCCTCATCCTCTTCACGTGTCCCGCGTCCTCGCCGAGGCTTCCGGTGAGGCATAGCAAGGTCGCCGTCGTCTAACAAAGCCGGCGCGGCTTGACAGCCGCGATTCAGGTGCCGGACCTTGTATCCGTCAACTATTCGGCGGAACTGTGCGCCTATCGCGTCGCGACTTCGCTCGCCTGCTCGCAATCACAGGTTCTGGTACGCTCGTCCCTGGCAGCGCCGGGGCGCTCGAGCGGATGCCGGCTCCCACACGGCCCGTACGGCCCGCGGGACGTTCGCCGTCGGAGTCGTATTGGGAAGACGTTAGGCAGCACTTCCTCATGCCGGCCGACCGCATTCACATGAATGCGGCCAACTTGTGTCCTACGCCGCGACCGGTGATCGAAGTCCACGAACGTTGGTCGCGCGAGATGGACGCGGACCCTTCAGCCCCGCTGAAAAGCAGGCTCGCCGACGCACGCGAGGAGACCCGCAAAGCGCTCGCTGCATTCGTCGGCGCGACGCCGGAAGAGATCGTCATTACGCGAAACACGAGCGAGTCGAACAACTTCATTTCGAGCGGGGTCGCGCTGGGCCCCGGTGACGAAGTCGTGCTCTACTCGGACAATCACCCCACGAACCTGAACGCGTGGCGCGAGAAGGCGAAGCGCTTCGGGTATCGTGTGACGGTCGTGCCTAACGTGCACCCACACCCCGGCGCCGACTATTATGTCGACGCGTTCCGCCGCGCCCTCACGCCGCGTACCAAGTTCCTTGGCTTTACGCATGTAACGAGCAGCGTCGGAGACGTGCTTCCGGCACGCGAGCTGTGCGCCATGGCGCGCGAGCGCGGCATCCTGTCGCTCGTCGACGGAGCGCAATCCTTCGGGAGCATGGCCGTGAACCTGGCCGAGATGCAGCCGGATTTCTATACCGGCTCGGCGCATAAGTGGCCATGCGGTCCCAAGGAGACGGGACTTTTGTATGTGCGGCGGTCGGTTCAGGATCGCCTAACGCCAAGCGTGAATGGGCTGTATGGTGGTCGCATGGGGTTGTCTCGTACCGTAGAAGCGTTGGGCCAACGCGATGAGGCTGGACTCGCCGCGCTGGCGGAAGCGCTCCGGTTCCAGACGACAATCGGACGCGACGCGGTCGAGCAACGCGTGCGCGAGTTGGCGCAGTTCCTGGTCAGCGAGCTCGCGAAAGTACCTGGAATAGAGGTTTACACGTCGCGCGAGCGCACGAAGTCGGCTGGCGTGGTCACATTCAAACCGGGCACGCTCGATACGCGCCGACTGCTTGCGGCGCTCTATGAGAAGGACAAGATCGCGTGCACGGCCCGTGCTGGCGATGACCGACCCGGGATTAGGTTATCGGCACACGTCTACAACCCCATGTCCGAAGTCGAGCGCGTGCTCGCGACGGTAAAGCGCTACATGACATCTGGCGTCTAACATCATCCATGCTCCTTTCTCGCCGCTACAAGATCTGGCATGCCGCGCTCGCCATAGTCGCGACGGCAGCGTGTTATCCCACGACCACAATCGTGCTCGTTAGGCATGCCGAGCGTCCGCCGGGGTCGGATCCCGATCTATTCCCTGAAGGTCGCGTGCGCGCGGGTGAATTGGCGCGCACACTGAGTCGCGCGAACGTTGCGGCGATCTATCACACGCAGTTCAAACGCACCAAACAGACGGCGGAATCGCTCGCCGCGCAGACGGGGGTGGCGCTGACCGAACTGACCGTCGCCGGCAGCGGCGAGTCCGCCCACGCGGCCGACGTCGCACAGCGAGCGCTGTCGCAGAAAGGGAAGACCGTCGTCTACGTCGGGCACTCCAATACCGTACCCGCCGTCATTCAGGCGTTAGGCATCACGCCGGCGCCGACGATTGCGGACAGTGTCTACAGCCGCTTTTTCGTGGTCACCAAGCGCAAGGGCGCGACCTCGCTCATCGAGGCGCGCTACGGACGGTAGCGCGAGCTAAAACTCGCGCTTCTTCATCTCATCGAACATCCGCTGGGTTTCCCCGGAATCGTCAGCGTCTGACGGTCGGGTGGCATCGAGGGTGGCGTCGAACGTTTGTTGACGCTTCTTCTGGACCTGCTGCGCTTTCGCCGCATTCTTGCGCGCGAGGGCAGCGATTTGCTTGTCGCTCAGCATGCTACGGGTGGCGGTGTTGGTTGCCGGCATCGAGGGGTCAGACACCTTGAAAGACCCCACGAATCACTAGGCCGTCCGTTCATGGTGTCTGACCCCTTGACCTCTCACTATGTGGGACGCGGGCGCCGGCCGCAATGTCACTCTGGTACCCGAAACGTTTCAGTTTGGGTCGATTGCTGGTCGCTGGACCTGTTCGGCTCCCCACACGGGGACGTCGGGGGTTTGCCCTGGAGGGTGTTCCTTCATTCATCAACCGCTCTTCATTTGTGTTGCAGGGTGTCGTCCTCCGCGTGCTCTGCGGTAAAAAGAGCGGCTACTCGTAACTCAAGGCTGTTGTCCGACAATTCGACCAGGCGTATATGGCGCACCGACGCGTTCCAACTCGCGCTCAAGTGCAGGCACATCGCGCGACACAATCTGCTGCAACTTCGTCAGCTCGATCGCGAACAGTTCGCTGGCAATCTGGTACTGCTCCTGATGCGTCGCCGTTGGGCGACCTAACGAGCGATTCTGCTCGCCGCTGATGTTGTTCGCGCGGCCGTTGATCGACTCCGGCAACGGCACGCTACGTGAACCTAACGAGTTGTCGCCGCGCAGCTCCACGAGAATCGCGTTGAGTTTCCGCTGCGCCTCGCGCGTCTGATCGTGCAGCGACCGCGGTGCGGCCGGCGTCGCGTCCAGAGCACGTTTCATTGCGTCGAACTTCTGGTTCGTCGCGTTCGCCAACTCGAGCGTGCCGGCGAGCCGTCGCCGGAGATCCTGCAACTTCTCCTGGAACTGCCAGCGCGCCGAGTGATCGGCGAGCGTGGCCGTGCCCTGAGGATCCATTACGACGTTGAAGGACACCGGCCCGGCCAGCTGCGTCACCGCTCCACCGACGCGCTGCGCGAGTGTGGCGCTGTATTTCCCTGGAATGACCAAGGGACCGGCCGGACCCTGATCGAAAAACTGTTCTTCAGGTGACGGCTGTCGTGCCGCCGGCAGCGTATGGGCCGGTACGCGCAGGTCCCACGCAACGCGCTGCATGCCGCGTCCGGTCGGACCCGTGACCACGCGAATTGCCTTACCCGCAGAGTCGCTGATCGTTAGGAGAATCGTCGGCGCCTCTTCAGCGGCCTCGGCCCGCAACTCGTCAGGCGTGGGATAGCGAATCGGGCGCCCGGCGCGCTCCGCGGCGCGTTCGGCCTCGACGCGCTTCTGTTTGAGCGTCTGCAGCGCGTCCTTCATATAGTATGTGAAGACCGCGCCGTATGGCGGATTGTCGCCGCCCCAGAGCATTTCCCCCTGAAACGCTTTCCCGCGCCCACCATAGTGCTGTGTCGGAATGAACATCACGGCGTCGCGCGGTTGGAACAACGTCGCCGCGTTGGCCAGGGTCTGCGTCGTCGTCGCCCGCAGCGGCGTGTAGTCGTCTACGACATAAATACCGCGGCCGAATGTGCCTAACACGACGTCGTTCTCGCGCTTCTGAATCGCAATTTCCGCCACTTTGATCGTCGGCACACCGGCGATTTTGAGCCAGTTCTGTCCGCCGTTCTTGCTCACGTAAGCGGCGAACTCGGTGCCGATGAACAGCAGGTTCGGATCGACGTGATCTTCGGCGATCGCAAACGTACCGCCGCGAGCCGGAAGATCGCCGTTGATTGACGTCCACGTGCGTCCCAGGTCGGTGGTCTTGTACGCGTACGGTTTGAAATCCCCATTCTGATGATTGCTGAACGTCGCATACGCCACGTTAGGTTCATGTTGCGAGGCGCGGATGCGTGTGACGTAGGCGTTGTCGGGGACTCCCGGTGGCGCCGCGGCGCGACGCCAGTTGGCACCGCCATCTTCGCTCACTTGAATCAGACCGTCGTCGGTGCCGACCCACAACACGCCTTCTTTCCGCGGCGATTCCCATAATGCGGAGATGTTGGAGTAGATCGCTGTAGATGTGTTTTTGGCGACAGCGTCCGGACCCCAAATCTTTCCCATGACCGCGAGTGAGTTGCGGTCGATCTGTCGCGTTAGGTCTGGTGAAATTTTGCGCCATGTGTTGCCACGATCGTCGCTGCGGTACACGAACTGCGACGCCATGTACAGGCGCGTGTTGGCGTGTGGCGAGATGATAAATGGCGCATCCCAGTTCCAGCGGAGCGGGGCGCCGCCCTTTTCTTCTTGTGGCTGAATGCCGATCCGTTCGCCGGTGCGCTTGTCGTAGCGCACGATCACGCCATGCTGCAACTCGGCGTATACGATATTTGGATCCTGCGGATCGACGCGCGAAACAAAGCCATCGCCGCCCTGAGTGACAAAGACGTCGGAATTGAGGATGCCGTGATCCGAACGCGTGCGCGACGGCATGCCTAACGAATAGTTGTCCTGCAAGCCGCCGTACACGTTGTAGAACGGCGTCGCGTTGTCGACATCGACGTCGTAGTACTGCGCTAGCGGAAGGTTCTCGAAGAAGACCCACGTCCCGCCGCCATCGAAGGAGCGATACAAGCCACCGTCGTTGCCGACGAGCATGTGCTGCCTGTTGTTCGGATCTACCCAGATGATGTGATTGTCGACGTGCATCGCGCGCTGACCGAGCGCGCGCAGCGTGCGCCCGCCATCATCGGAGACCTGGAAGATGACGTCCGGGATATAGATGCGATCGACGTCCACAGGGTCGGGGAAGATGTCGCCGTAATACATCGGCGACCCCTGGTTGTAATCCATGCGCCGTT
>JBFMFA010000112.1:0-8024 GCA_040753195.1 Gemmatimonadota bacterium
TGTCCCCGAAAGCGCTCGCTACGACGCCGATCTCGATGTCTTCTTCGTTTCGAACATTCGCGGTACGCCGTCGGCGAAGGACAACAACGGCTTCATCGCGCGTATCGACGCGACGAATACCGACTCGATGACGGTTCTCGCGCGCGGCGGCCAAGGCGGCGTTACGCTGCACGCGCCGAAGGGCGTCGCAATTCAGGGAGACACGCTGTGGGTCGCCGATATCGACGTTTTGCGTGGCTTCAACAAACGCACCGGCGAGAGCGTCGCCAACATCAGTTTCGCGAGGTATTCGCCGCGTTTCCTGAATGACGTGGCTATCGGCCCGGATGGATCGATCTATGTGACCGACACATCGATACAGATCACTGGTTCGGGAACGCAGTACTTCGGCCGCGACAAGTTGTTCGTCGTCAAGGGACGCGACGTGAGCATCCTGCTCGAGGGTCAAGCGAAGCTGGCGCAGCCTAACGGCGTTGTGTGGGACACGCAGGGGAATCGTTTGCTCATGGCGCCCTTCGGCGGGCAGTCTATCACGTCGATCACGACGACGAACCTGCAGCCGATTCCGATCGCCGGCGGCGTCGGCGGCTATGATGGCATCGAGATCCTGCCTGACGGCCGCGTGCTCGTGACGAGCTGGCAGGATTCAACGGTGAACGTGGTGGTCGACGGCGCGCTACGCAAAGTGATTACTGGCGTCGATGGTCCGGCTGACATCGGCATCGACACCAAGCGGATGGTGCTGGCGTTGCCGCGCTTCTCAGCGGGGCGCGTCGAGTACTACCACATCCCGCCTGCCCCGACGCCACCGGCTGCGAGGTAGATCAAGGGGTCAGACCCCTTGAGCCGCGAACTGTCGAACTCGGGGCGCCGCGAACGACTAATTGACGGAGCGGGGCTGGCCCGCTCCGTCGAGCCGTCCGGCTTCGACAGACCGCTGACCTGAGGAGCAAGTATGAAGTACATGTGCCTGGTGTACTCGGACGAATCGGCCTTCGCGAAGTTCTCCGAAGCCGAGCAGAAGGCAGGGTTCGAGGAGTATTTCGTTTTTACGGACGCGATCAGAAAGTCCGGCAACTATGTGGCTGGAGACGCTCTAGCCCCAACGCATACGGCCACGCAGGTCCGCGTCAAGAACGGAAAGATGCAGACGACCGACGGACCGTACGCCGAAACCCGCGAGCAGTTAGGCGGCTACTACGTGATCAGCGCGAAAGACCTGGATGAGGCAGTCGCGATCGCCGCGCGTATTCCGGCATCGCGCTACGGGTGTGTGGAAGTGCGGCCGATCCTGGAAATGCCTAACAACTAACGCGAGGGCCTTCGCATGCGCTTCATGTGCCTCATCTACGACGACGAAAAGGCCTTTGCCAGTCTGTCGGACAACGATCGCAACGCGGTGTACGGCGAATACCGCCAGTTTGGTGAAGCGATCGAAAAATCGGGCCACTATGTAACCGGCTCGGAGCTCGCACCCACCACAACAGCAGCCACGGTGCGAGTGCGCAACGGCAAAACGCAGACGACCGACGGTCCGTTTGCGGAGACGCGGGAACAGCTCGGTGGCTTTTACATTGTCGACGCGAAGGACATGCAGGAAGCCAAAGCGCTGGCGGCGCGCATTCCGAGCGCGCGCACGGGAACCATCGAGATACGGCAGCTGATCTAGGCAATTCACGGTGGAGGACGTCGTAGAAGTCGTCGAGCGCGTGTACCGCGAGGAGTCGCGGCGCGTGCTCGCGACGCTTATCCGCCTAACGGGCGACTTCGACACCGCTGAAGAGGCTTTGCAGGACGCGTTTGCGGCCGCACTGGAGCAGTGGCCGCGGAATGGCGTGCCGGATCATCCGCGCGCCTGGTTGGTAAGCGCCGGTCGTTTCAAGTCGGTTGATCGGATCCGGCGCGCTGCCCGTTTCGAGCAGGACAACGCGGCGTTACGCGCGGCCGCGGTAGATCCGGTCATCGACGACGTGGAGTACCCGGATGATCGACTGCGCCTGATCTTCACGTGCTGTCACCCGACACTGGCGTTGGAAGCGCAGGTCGCACTCACGTTGCGCACCGTGTGCGGTCTGACGACGGAGGAGATCGCGCGTGCGTTCATGGTGCCATTGGAGACGATGGCGCAGCGGTTGGTGCGCGCGAAGGGGAAAATCCGCGCGGCGAAGATTCCGTATGAGGTTCCACCGCCATCCGCGTGGGTGGAGCGTATCGACGCCGTCCTGGCCGTGATATATCTGGTTTTCACGGAAGGGTACGCCGCCACCGCAGGGGACGCGCTTGTTAGGCGCGATCTCTGCATCGAGGCGATTCGACTCGGCCGCCTCGTGGTGGAGCTCATGCCCGGTGAGAGCGAAGCCGCCGGTTTGTTGGCCCTGATGCTCTTGCACGATTCGAGGCGCGAGACGCGAGAGACACCGGATGGAGATCTCGTACTCCTCGACGAGCAGGATCGTAACCGCTGGGATCGCAAGGCGATCGACGAAGGGCTGCAGCTTGTCGAGCGGATCTTCCGTGATGGTCGCGTCGGCGCCTACGCGGTGCAAGCAGCGATTGCGGCGATGCACGCACGAGCGCCGACCGCGAGCGATACGGACTGGCGTGAGGTGGCGGCGTTGTACACGCTCCTGATGAGGATCCGCCCGTCAGCCGTGGTTGAGCTGAACCGCGCGGTAGCGATCGCGATGGCCGAGGGGCCCGAACGCGGCCTAACGTTGATCGATGAGTTGCGCGATCGTGGCGTGCTGCGCGGATACTATCTGCTGCATTCCGCGCGCGGAGAGCTGCTACGCCGGTTAGGCAAGTTCAGTGAAGCGGCGGAAGCGTTTGACACAGCCCTGCGACTTGCAGGGACCGAACCGGAACGTCGTTTTCTGCACAAGCAGCTGCTCGCTGTCTCCCATCATGCCGCTCAGTAGAACAGCATTGAACCGCAGAGC
The DNA here is from genome assembly GCA_040753195.1 of Gemmatimonadota bacterium. Classification (GTDB taxonomy): domain Bacteria; phylum Gemmatimonadota; class Gemmatimonadetes; order Gemmatimonadales; family Gemmatimonadaceae; genus DASYRX01. Next base: position 2,940 of record JBFMFA010000112.1, read on the forward strand.
ACGCCGATAACAAAGTCAAGGCTGAATCGAACGACGCACGTATTCCTCGCGCGCTGCGTTCAACCGAGACAGCACCCGTTCACGTTCCGCCGGCGTGTTGTATTCCTGATAACGCTGCGCCGCGTCGATGAGCCGATCGATCCAGGAGATGAAGTACTCTGCGTCCGTGCGCGAACGCACCGGGGCGCCGCCCATCGTCACGTAGATCGGACTTGTCGTCGCCATCGGCGCAAAGTCGAAGATCGGATGCCGCGCACCGCGACCCCACGCGCGCAGCAGAACCCACGAACTCTTGTCGACGTCAATTGTGATGTCCGCGCTGGCGCTCATACTGTCAGCGGCCAACGGGATCGTCGCCGCGACTTCGCCATTGCGCACGATCTCCACATGCTGCATCGGAATCAGCGAGCGCATGCGCGCTCGCACGCGGAGCGCGTGGCGACCGTTAGGCAGCTTGATGTCGCTCCCTATCGCCAGTCCATTCACACTCAGATCCAGCAAGGCGCTATTCGTCGCGAAGGTGCGCCCCGCCTTGAGCCCCGCGAGAAATGATCGCTGCGTGAGCGGTCCTTGCGTCTGCACATACACGCGGTTGACGCCGAGAGGACCGCGCAATGACGCGTAGTTCATCATCGCGTCCGTGCCGCCACCCGCCGCAATACGAAAGCCATTGTTCAGCAGCGCGTACCACACGCGCTGTGTGGCCATGGCGTCTTCGTTGAAGCCGACGCTTTCGTAGTAGTCGATCCCACCCAGCGCCGCACTCACGGGGATCTCATGGGTGAGGTTGCGCGTGCGATCTAACGGATCGGGAAAAACGTCAAACGGATGCACATAGCCGACCACCGCACCCTGCGCGCGCGCCTGCGCGAATACGTCCACGTTCATGGGGACGAGCGATGCCGCGGCCGTATTCGTGTACGCGGCATAACCAGGCAACACGACGTGGCTCGTTAGGCCCAGTAAGCCCGAGTGTCCCCAGTACGACGTGTGGTATTCCTCGTCGTGGAAGATGAGCGGCCGCTGTTGTGGACCACGATCCGTGCCGAAGTACGCGATGTCGGGGATCCTTCCCTCTTTGTTGACGATGAGGTTTTCGACGAGATCGACCCCTTCGGCCCGCGCTTGGGCGCGAAGTCGCTCCGGCGTGTTGCGATAGTGCCCGCCGTAGTTCATGTGCACGTGCAGATCGCCGTTGTACCACCCCCGCGCAGCGAGGTTGTCGATGCGTCGCAGCGTGACACGCACCGTCGTGGCCGCGTTAGGCCGGATCGTCACCTGCCGTCGCTCCAACCGATACTCGAGGCCGCGTGAAATCTCGACGGTGTACGTTCCTGCCGGAACGCTCAGCGCCGACGCGCCCGGTGTGTGGAAATACGTCGGCTCATACGGCCGCTCGCGCCGATCAAAACCATCGTCGGCGTGACGCCAGGCATCGTCCGGCGCATAGCCACGACCGTCCGCCCCAGTGACCGACACGCGCGCCGGAATGAGCGCGAGCCCGCTCGTGGCGTCAGCAATCGTTAGGCTCAGCGTGCCGTGGGGTCTGAGATAGGTCCGGTGAGCAGCGCGCACCTGACTGATCGCTCCGCCCGGAACAGTCACGATGCGCAACGACGTGTTCCCGCCTTCATTCGAGATGTACGCGATGCGGTCGCCGGTCGGTGACCAGCGTGGACCCGTCGCGTCGAAGTCACCATACGTCAGTTGGAAGGGATCGCCGCCGTTGTCGGTCATCAACCACAGCTGATGCCATTGTCTTCCGATATACGAGCCATACACAACGCGTTTGCCGTCGCGCGACCAATCCGGACGGGCACGCCACGTGGTCTCCTCATTCCTGATCTCGCGGAGCACGCCGCCAGCACGTGCGTCCAAACGCCAGATCCCACCGGAGCCCCAGATGTGGTCGCGATTGGAGACGACGATCAGCTCGCGTCCGTCGGGAGACCACGTCGGCGAGAGGTAGTGGTCGTAGACGCTGTAATAGTACCTCGGCAGACGGCTATCGCGATCTTCGCTGATGCGCTGGGGCATACCTAACGCGCCGTTGGCGAACGTCGCCGTGAAGACATGGAAACGCCCTTCGTACGCGGTCGACACGAACGCCACCTGCGATCCGTCCGGGGACCAGCGCGGTTCCACATTTACTGCGCCGTTCTCCAGCAGCATGCGCGATTCGTTGCTCGTTAGGTCGAGGATGCGCAGAGCCAATGCATCCTTCTCGTACGACACGTATACCACGAAGCGACCGTCCGGCGACCAGTCCGGCTGATAGTCGTACCCGGGACCATCGCTGATCTGCGCCGCCTCCTCACTCCCTACTCGCTGTCGCCACAACGTCCCCTGCATGCTGTAGATCACCTCGGCCCCGTCTGGCGACCATGTCACCGCACTCGCGCCGCTCGTCACCTGCGGGAGATACATCTCGCGGTAATAGTAGTTGTGCGGAACGCGGACTTGCTTCAACACAGTCTCGCGCTGCGCGCTGACGGTCGCGGCCGTAGCTACGACCGCGAGAAGAGCGGAAAGGAGTAGCCGCATGGCGTTAGGCGCCGGCTCCGCCGAGGAAGAGCCGCCGCGGATCCAGCACGCGGCGCAGGAGATCCAGGTCGCCGGCCGTCGGAGCCGGCGCAGTACCTAACGACTCGCGCACCCGCAACGGCCACCCCACGCTGCGGCGAATGTCGTCGACGGTGATGTCCGGATAGAGCGTCGTCAACACCAGCTCACCGCTATCGTCAGGCTCGAGGATGCCCTTGTCGGTGATCACTTTGAGCGGACCGGCGCCGGGCATTCCCAGTTCCTTGCGCGCCCGCCCGCGGCTCCGCTGCCCGGGACTCGTAATGAAATCCACGTCAGGAGGGAACGCCCGCGGCGTTAGGCGACTCACCACGAGCGTGCGCTTGGCGTGAATGGCGATTTCTGCCGCGCCGCCGCTGCCCGGGAGTCGCACCTTCGGCTTCGTATAATCTCCAATGACCGTCGTGTTGATGTTCCCCCAACGATCGACTTGTGCGCCGCCAAGGAAGCCAACCTCAATGCGGCCGTTCTGCAAGAAGCACTGAAACACATCGGCCATCCCGCAAACCATCAACGCTCCCGTCACGAGCGTCGGGTCCCCTATCGAAAGGGGGAGTCGATCCGGCACCGCGCCAACCGCTCCGGATTCGTAGATCAGCGTGAGGTTGGGCGCATGCGTCGCGCGCGCCAGGTTGCATGCCAGGTTCGGGAGGCCGATTCCGACAAAAACAACCTCGCTGTCGTTGAGCTCGCGGGCGGCAGCGACGACCATCATCTCTGACGCACGATACGTCGCTGACGCCGCGCTAGTAGCCATAGTTCACGCCCGCACACATGCGCGCTTGCGCCGTTAGGCGTTCGCGCAGACCCGGCTGCCGTTCGATGTATTCGGCACGAGTCGCGCAGCCGTAGACCCACTCGTCGAGATACGCATTGAGGCGCACCGCGTCGCGCGACACATCCTCCCATGCGACATAAAAATCGTTGTCGCGGTCGTAATAGCCCTGCGTATACGACGGATGCGCCCCCCACGGCTCCACAACCACCGCGTTCACGATCATCCCGGGGATGATCGTGCGATTGGGATCCTGCCGTATCACGCTTTCATCGACCAGCTCCTCCACCACGACGATCACACGCCGCGACGCGAACGCTGCCTCCTTCTGCGTGCCGACAAGCCCCCACACCTGCGCGTTCCCCGCCGCATCGGCTCGTTGTGCGTGCACGACGGTCACGTCCGGGTTCAACGCCGGCACCGTCGCAAGCAACTCCCCCGTATACGGACACTGCACTTCCCTAATGCGTGGATTCGCGCGCGGAAGATCGGTCCCCATATAGTCGCGAAGTGCGAAAAATGGCAGACGCGCGGCGCCCGCCGAAAGGCGGCCGACCATCCCGAAGTGGCTGTACTCGTCCAGCTGAAGCGGAGGTGTTCCGCTCTCGACGGCACGCCGAAACGCGTGCAACGAGCCGGCGCCGGGATTGCCGGCCCAGGAGAAAACCAGCTCGCGCACACAGCCCGCCGCGATGAGCTGATCGGCGACGAGATCCGGCGTTAGGCGACACAACGTCAGGTCGCGGCGCCTCTGCCGAATGATCTCATGCGCCGCCGCGAAGCAAATGAGGTGGGTAAAGCCCTCGATCACCAGCGTGTCGCCATCACGAACATGTTGAGCGATGGCTTCCTGCATGGAGCAGACTTTGCTCGCCGTCATGCCGCCGTCAGCTCAGCGAGGCATTGCTCGATGATCGCGACCCCGCGATCGATATCGGTCGAGTCGATGATCAGCGGCGGGGCGAGCCGTAACGCACTCTTCCCGGCGCCTAACAAGAGCAGGCCGCGCGCAAACGCCGAATCGACGAGGCGACGCACCAGCTCTCCATCGGGCTCGCGCGTCGCACGATCCTTCACGAACTCGATACCGATCATAAGGCCGCGGCCGCGCACGTCGCCGATGCACGGATTGGCGTCAGCCAGCCGGCGCACCGCGCCGAGGAGCCGTTCGCCCTGCGTGGCGGCATTCGCCATCAACTCGCTCTCCACGAGATCAAGCGTGGCGAGGGCAGCGGCACAACACACGGGATTCCCCCCGAATGTCGATCCGTGCGAACCGGTCTGCCAACGATCGATCGTCTCCCGCGCGATCATCGCGCCGATCGGCATGCCGGAGCCGAGTCCTTTGGCGGTGAGGAGGATGTCTGGCTCGATCCCTTCGTGATCGCACGCCCACATCTTCCCCGTACGCCCGACGCCACTCTGCACCTCGTCGGCGACGAGGAGAATGCCGTGTTTGTCGCACAGCTCACGCAGCCCACGCATGAACCCGTTAGGCGGAATGACATATCCCCCTTCCCCCTGAACCGGCTCGACGAAGATCGCGGCCACGTCGCCGGGATCGAGGTGCCGTGTGAAGAGGTCGGATTCGATCGACGACACACAGTTGAGCGTGCATGCGTCGAGCGACGCACAGTGGCGGCACCGGTAGCGGTAGGCGTATGGAACGTGATGGACGTCAGGGAGCAACGGCCCGAAGCCGGCGTGCTGCCGCGCCTTGCTCGACG
>JBFMFA010000113.1:0-8007 GCA_040753195.1 Gemmatimonadota bacterium
CTCCGCGAGGAAGGAGCCGAACATGCTGAAGTATCCGTAACCAACAAAGCCGAGGATCGGGCCGAGCAGCATCAACACGCCCGGGCTGCGCGCCATCTGCCCGTAGATGGGCACCAGAATCGCCGCGGTCACGAGGTAGGAGATAAAGGTGCGTCGTCTACCGAAGCGATCCGCGATGAAACCGAAGGACAGATACCCGATGTAGGCGCCGATCTGAACCGGGATGATCCAGCCAGCGGAGCGCACGATCGACATTCCGGCACCGCCGCGTTCGATCGGCGTTGCCAGGAAGCCGGGAAGCCAGAAGAAGAGTCCCCAGTTCGCGAACTGGACACACGCTGAGAGCAGCGTCGCCAGCACCGTCCGGCGGCGGAACTGGGCGCTGAAGAGAACGGGGAACGGATTCGGTGTTCTCGCACGCGAACTTTGTCGTTTGATCCACGCTTCGGGCTCTTTGACGCTACGCCGGATCCACAATGTGAAGAGCGCGGGGAGGACGCCGACCGCGAAGAGCCAGCGCCACGCATTGTCGCCTAACGAGAGCACGTCGAGAATCAGCGCCGCCATGAGCACGGCGCTGATGTAGCCGAGGGCCCATCCGGACTGCATGATGCTGATCGCTTTCGTGCGGTGTTCGGCGGGCCACGTTTCGCTGACGAGAACGGCGCCGGATGCCCATTCGCCGCCCATGCCGATGCCTAACAGGACACGCCAGATCATCAGCTGCAGCACCGTTTGGGACGTGGCCGCGCCGAGGGAGCAGAGGGAGAAGATCAGGATGGTGCCGATGAGCGCGCGGGTGCGGCCGATGCGGTCTGCGATGACGCCGAACAGAATCCCACCGGCCGCGGACGTGAGCAGGGTCACGGTCCCGAGGAGCCCCGCGGTGGCGTCGTCGAAGCCGAAGTACGCCTTGAGCTCCCCGATCGCCATGACGTAGAGCAGGAAGTCCATGGCGTCGAGCATCCAGCCCAGCTTTGCGGCGGCCAAAGCGCGCCACTGGTCGCGGGTGATGGTGCGATACCAGGGAGTTGCTAGGTGGTTAGGCGAGATCGACGTCAACGGGTTAAGGGTCCGGGGTCACGGGTCACGGCAAGCCGCTGAGGCGCGCAATGGTAGCACCGGGCTGTTCCGATGTACAATTTTGCCCGTGACCCGTGACCCGTGACCCGTGACCCGTGACCCGTGTTTAGTCTCTCCATCCCCGATTTCACAGAAGCGCGCGCCCGCATCGGCCAGCATATCAAACACACTCCGCTGCTGACATCGCGTCAGCTGAGTGAACTTTCGGGCTTTGACGTTAGGCTAAAAGCCGAGATGTTCCAGCGCGTGGGTTCCTACAAAATCCGCGGGCCGCTGAACAAGTTTGCGTTGATGTCCGAGGAGCAAAAACGGCGCGGCGTCGTCTGTTCGTCGGCAGGAAATCATGCGCAGGGTGTGGCGCTCGCCGCGAAGATTCACGGGATTCGCGCGGTCGTGTGTATGGCCACGAACGCGACCCCCGCCAAAGTCGCCGCGACAAAAGGGTACGGCGCCGAGGTTGTATCGCACGGCAACATCTGGGATGAAGCGAATGAGAAAGCGAAAGAGCTCGTACGCACCGAAGGTCTCACCTACGTGCATCCGTTCGATGACGAGCAGTTGATCGCGGGGCAGGGGACGCTCGGCCTCGAGGTCATACAGGATTGGCCTAACGTGGACGCCGTTGTCGTGCCGATTGGTGGTGGCGGACTGATATCCGGTGTGTCGATGGCCGCGAAATCGCACAACCCGAACATCCGCGTGATCGGTGTGGAATCGTCTGACGGTCCGGCGATGCAACGCAGTGTCGCGTCAGGTCAGCTCGAAACGATCGATTGTCGGACGATTATCGATGGGCTGCGAGTGAAACGCTGCGGGGAGATCACATTCTCCGTCGTCCAGCGTTTCGTCGACGAGATCGTCGCACTCCCGGACCGAGATATTTTCGACGCAATGATCTGGGTGATGGAGCGCTGCAAACTCGTGGTCGAGGGTGCAGCTGCCGCTCCTGTCGCTGCCCTGCTCCATGGCCTCATCAAACTGCCACAGGGATCACGCGTGGCCGTCGTATTGTCTGGCGGTAACGTAAATTTGGATCAGCTGCGAGGACTGAAATGGAACTAAGGGCGGTGAGTCGTGGGCTTGGGCGTTAAGCACCTCGGAGTTTTGATCAAACGTGGAACTCAAACGCACGCTCACGGCTTACGCTCCAAGCTCAAGCTCCAAGCTGAGCATTTGACTCACCGCACACGTCTCAAGGCTCTCACACGGGGACTCCAATGAAAAGATTGTTCCGAGATTTGACAGTAGCAGCTGCGCTCGTTGTTGCGACAACGGCGACAGGCAGAGCGCAGGGTGGTGTCATCGCCGATCTCATGAGCGATGTCGCGCAGGTTGAGCAGAAAATGGTATCGCTCGCGAAGGCGATGCCTGCTGACAAGTTCGACTGGCGTCCCGGCGCCGGGGTTCGCGCCTTCGGCGAGGTGGTGCTGCACGTCGCCGCCGACAACTATCTGATTCCTGTGATGGGTGGTGTGGCCGCCGACGCCGCAACTGGGATAACTAGCGACTACAACACAGCGGTGGCCTATGAGAAGCGCAAAATGTCGCGCGAAGCCGCGATCGCCGAGATGGAGAAGTCGTTTGCGCACCTGCAGAAAGCAATGCAGGGGACAGCGGCCGGCTCGTTAGGCGAGAAGGTGCAGATGTTCGGCCAGTCGTTCACGCGCCAGCAGATGTGGATCCTCGCGACGACGCACTTGCACGAGCACCTCGGGCAGGCAATCGCGTATGCGCGTTCGAACGGCGTGAAGCCGCCGTGGAGTCAATAAACAACGAGTTTTGAGTTGTGAGCTGTGAGTCAAGAACGCAGCTTGGAGCGCGGGCTCTGAGCGTTAGCGTACGACACAAGTTCCCAGTTGCGTATTTCACTCACAGCTCATGGCCCAAGGCTCATTGGTGAATCGCACCCGCATCTCTCTCCCCGTTAGCACCCTCGCCAGCGGCTTCGAGCTGAAGCTGACTGTGCATGTCATCGACGGCGCACATCCTGGCCCGCGCGTCGGAATGTGCGCCATGATCCACGGTGACGAAATCGAAGGACTGCTGATCCTGCGCGAGCTGTGGCGCACGATCGATCCGGCCGAGCTTCGCGGCTCGCTGTGGCTTCTACCGGTGGCGAATCCGCTCGCAATGGAAGCGATCTCGCGTAACACGCCGACCGACATGCTCGACATGAATCGGCAGTTTCCGGGGCAGGAGGCTGGGTGGCTCAGTGAACAACAAGCGTATACGATCGCGCACGGCTTCATCGACAAACTGGACGCGCTCGTCGACATCCACGCGGGCGGCACCTTCCCCTGGGTCGACTACTGCTACGTGGTGAACGACGCGGAGTGGTCGCGTGCGTTTCTGTCGCAACTGCTGTATCAACCGGAGAAGAGCTATCCAGGGACGACGGCAACGCACGCCGTTACGCGCGGAATTCCGATCAACGTCGTCGAAATCGGCGGCGGCTACCAGGACCAGGCGACGCACATCGCCAACGGGCTGCGGGGCCTAACGAATACGCTGCGACTCAAGGGGATGCTCCCTGGCGAGGTCGAGCGGCGCGCGGGCCAGGTGCTCATGCGCGAAATGACGGTGATGCGGCCACGGCAGGGCGGCCTCTGTGTTCCACGTCGGCGGCTCGTTCCGGGCACCGTGCTCGAAGGCGCGCAGCCGCTGGCCGACATCGTGAGTCCCTATACGTTCGAAACGTTGGAGACGATGGTCGCGCCATACGAGCGCAACATCGTCGTATTGGCGCGCAACTATATGACGCGCATTCATCCGGGCGACTATGGCTTTATGATCGGCAACGCGGCCACAGTGTCGCACTTCGATTGATACGGTCGACGGCGCGCCTAACTAGTTCGCTGCTCTGCGCCGCGCTCGCTGCCGAACCCCTGCACGCCCAGACGCCGCGACCTCGGACGACGGTCGCCGAGATAACAGTCGCCGTCAGCGGCGCGCGCGCACACGTGCAGGAGCACTTTGAATTCGCCGGGAACCCGGGCGCACTCAGCTTTGAAGTGCTGCAGCAACGATGCGCAACCATCGACAGCATTCGCGTCGAGTCCAACGGCGCTGCGGTTCCTCTTGCCCGAGAGACGACGGCGCCGTGGCTACGTCTGCACGACACGAGCGCGGTGGACCCTACGCGCCCATCGTTAGGGTACCGCATCTCATACGACGTGGAGTTGCGTGACCGGACTGTCAGTGTCCCCCTGGTGGTGCCGCTCGCCGTTTTGCGCGGCAGCGCGCGCGGCGATCCTCTGGCGGAGCTTGAAGTAACAGCGCCGGCCAACGTGCGGGTGGTTGTGCCGCGTCTTGCGCAGACCAGCGGCGGCGTCTGGTCATCGCGGATGGCCGCGCTCCCCGCAGCGGTGCGCATCACCGGAATTCAGCCTAACGGCGACTGCGGTGATCTCGCCCAAGGGAGTAGCGGCCGTTTCAAGCTGATCTTCTGGCTTCTCGTCGCCACACTCGGCCTCTGGGTGCCGACGTACATGCGCTGGGCCAACAGGCAGCAGCAAGGCGCATGACACCCGCCCAGCTCACCGGCTTTTACGTCGCCGTTGCGCTGTATATCGCGATCGTTTGCATCATCGGCCTGCGCAGCTATCGCAAAACAAAAAGCGAAGAGGGGTTTCTCGTCGCCGGTCGCAGCCTCGGCCCGATCGTCGGTGGCGCGACGCTCATGGCGAACCAAGTGAGCGCCGGCGCGACGATCGGCATGGTCGGCTTTCATTATTACTCGGGCATCAGCTACGCCTGGACGTGGCCGCTCGTGTGGATCGGCTGGCTCGTCTGCGCCCTCTTTGTCGCTCCCAAGATGCGCGGCCTCGCCGGCGTCACGCTGCCGGACTATTTCGCCGCGCGCTTCGACAGCAAGGCGGCGCGCGGCATGGCAGCTGTATTCATTCTCATCGCTTACACCGTGATGCTTTCCGCGCAGTACCAGGCGGGCGGCTTGTTGTTTACGCTCGTTGGCGGGATGGACTACACCGCGGCGGTGTTACTCGTCGCCGGCATCACCACGGCGTACACGTTTCTGGGCGGCATGTACAGCAATGCCTACATCGGTGTGCTCAAAGCAGCGCTCCTCCTTGGCTGCTACGTGCTCGCGGTGCCGTTTCTGGTGAAGCATGTCGGCGGATTGGAGACCATCGGCAACACGCTGCACGCGCTCGATCCGCGTCTGACGGGGAACTGGTTCGGCGTTAGGCAGCTCCTCGCGATCTCGCTCGCCATCGGCCTGGGACTGGCTGCGGCTCCATACGAGATATCGGCGATTTACGCCATGCAGAGCCGACACACAGTGCGTCGGGCGATCGGATACTCATTTCTGTTCCAGTCTTTCATCGGCATCGGCATCCTCATGTTCGGACTGTCGATGCGTGTCGCCGTGCCGCATCTCCCGGATCCGGATCTCGCGACGCCGATGCTGGGGATGAGCATATTGCCGTACTGGATCGGCCTGCTCGTGCTGCTCGCCGCGGTCGTGACGCTCACTCGTACCGGAGGCGCGATACTCTTGACCGTTGCATCAGCGATGTCGCACGATCTCTATGCGAAGCTCATGGTGCCTAACGCAAGCGAGCGCGCCAAGGTGACCGCCGGGCGCATCGGCGTGCTGGTCTTCAGCGTCATTCCGGTGCTGCTTGCCTTGCGCCAACTGAGTCTCGTCAACTGGATCGTCATTTACGCCGCCAAACTCCTCGTGAGCTTCTTGTTCGTACCTGTGGTGGTCGGGCTGAACTGGAAACGCGCCACGCGAACCGGCGCGCTCGCCGCAATGCTCGGCGGCCTGCTGACGTGTGTCGTGTGGCTTATCCAGCGGAGACCTTACGTTCTGGGTCTCGACGCCGCCGAGGCGGGAGTGTTGGTTAGCGCGGCGCTGTTTTTTGGCGTAAGCATGGTGACGCGGCCGGTGCCCGACGCGCAGCTGAAGGTTTTCTTCAAATAAAGGGTTTGGTGTTTGAGTTTTGAGTGCTCGGCTTGGAGTTAGCCCGTGTTGTCAGTTGAAGTTTGCAGTTCGAGTTTTCAGACTCTATGACACAACTGCCAACTCGAACTGCAAACCTGAACACAGAACTGGAATGAACTCCAAGCCGACCGCTCATAACTCGACGCCATCGCTCACCGCTCAAGGTTCTTAGTTCATGCCCACGATAGATCCGATATCCCGCGCGCTCATGCCTGTTGATTCTGCTGCCGCCGACGCCATCGGCGCGCCTAACTACGACGAGTTTCAGAGCGACCGCGAAGTGTGGGAGTTGATCCAGGCGAAACCAGCCTCGGTTTTGCGCGTGACGATGCCGCATTGCGACGTGTCGTCTATCGACGCGATCGGTGACGACGACTCACCGGAGGCGCTTGCGCATGCGCATAAAACCATGCTGGAGTTGATCGCTGATCCTCGCACCCGTGAGCTGCGCGACATTCTGGTGATTTACGAGCTCACCAGTCCTGCTCGGCCTCACGTGAGACAGATCGGCCTCGGCGGGATGGCGCGGACAAACGAAATCCGCACGCCGGACAATCCAAAAGGGACCATCATCCGCAACGAAGGGATTCGCGAGCCCAAAGCGCGCGGTCGCGCGAATCTCACCAAGGCCACACGCGCCGACCTGGGCACCGTGAATCTGGCGGTCGACGATGAGCGTGGAGCACTGCGTGAAGCGCTTGCCACGCTGGCGGATGCATCGATTCCCAACATCGACACGGTCGACGAGGGCGGCGATCGGCATCGCGTGTGGGCGATTCAGGACCCCTCAACGCGACAGCGGCTGCGTGATTTGCTGGCGCGAGAGTCGCGCGCATATGTCGCGGACGGCAATCACCGCAGCGCCGCCGCCGCCATGCTTGGCTACACGCACTATCTCACCGTGTTTTTCCCGCAGGCGACGATGACGATCGCGCCGTACAATCGCCTTCTGGAAAACGAAGTCAGGGCGTTAGGCGACATTCCCGCGGCGCTCGGCAAATCCTTCGAGGTCGAGGGCCTGAGTAACGAACCGTATCAACCACAGCGAACACACGACATCGGCTTCTACGATGGGAAGACGTGGTGGCGTCTGCGGCCACGCGCCGGCACGTTCGATCCAAAAGACGCGGCACAAGATATCGACGCCGATATCGTGCAGAACAAACTTTTCGCCGACGTCTTCGGTATCAAGGACGCCCGCGATGAGCGCCTAACGTTCGTCGGCGCGAATCGCGAAGCGCGCTGGTTGCAGAACGAGGTCGATGCCGGCCGTTTTCGGTATGCTGTAACATTGCCGCCGGTGACGATGCGGCAGTTCATCGATGTCTGCCTGCAGGATCGACTCATGCCGCCGAAGTCGACGTGGTTTGTTCCCAAGATCAGGAGCGGGCTGGTCATGGCATTGCTGGACTGAGCGTTGCTGCCGAGATTGGCGCTGTGAAATCAAATCGACGCTCGTTCCTCGCACGGCTTGCAGCGGCTGGGACCGCAGTCGCGTTAGGTAGCCGTTCGCGCGCCGCGTTCTCCGCCGAGAGTATTCCGAAGCCGCGCGCTGCATTCGACCTCGTCATTCGCGGAGGTACGGTTTTCGATGGAACGGGTGCGGCCGGCATCGAAGCGGACATCGCCATCACCGGTTCGCGTATTGTACGCATCGCACGCAACGTCGCCGATCGAGGCACGGAGGAGATCGACGCACGCGGGCTCGCAGTGTCGCCGGGATTTGTCGACATCCACTCGCACGGCGACGGCTCCCTCGACGCAGATCCGCGCGCCGAGTCGCTCGTAAGGCAGGGCATCACGTCGATTGTGGTAGGGCAGGATGGCTCCTCGCACGGCGTTCGCGAGCAAGCGAGCACGGAGCCTGGTGCAGCTTCGCTCGCCGAGATGTTCAAGGCCATCGACGAGCTGCGCCCAGCGGTGAACGTCGCGTCAATGATCGGCCTTGGCTCGGT
>JBFMFA010000114.1:0-8003 GCA_040753195.1 Gemmatimonadota bacterium
AGGCCGTTGGAATTCACTGGGCACCTCGTTCTGCCAATCTTTCGAGCAGCGCGTCAGCGTGCTGAATGGCAATCTCGACCGTATTGGCGCAGTCGCGCCCAGGCAGGCCGATCATCAGGATCGCTGCGATCAACTCTCGCTTCGTCAGTCCCTCGCACCCCATGAATTCAGAAGCCAAGCGCACGCCGCCTGCCGCGTCCGTAGTCACAGGTATCGGGAATGCCGGGCCGTCGACGACTTTGGGATGGTCAAGGGCGTCCGCCTGCGATTGGAGTTCTTCGCGAGACTTCAAGCTGCACCTCCAATCAGTTGTGCGAACTCGTCTGTCGCGGCGCGCCGAAGCTCAATCAGGTGAGCCGTGAAATGTATCTTGAAGGCCGCGAAGAACGCTTGCTCGACTTCCTTGAACGCGAGAGTTGCGGCGGCCTCGATGATTTCACTCGCGTTGTACACGCGGAACCCGTTCGGCTTGATCGAGATCCCAAAGCCATCGGAGTTCGACCAGATTTGCGGGACCACTGGCGCTGCGAGCGCCTTCTGTGCAAACAGGGCGGCGCGATAGTCGTCGATCTTCACTGTGCACCTCCAGCGTCGCGCATAATTGGCTTCGACGGGGGCGGAAAGACTTGCTCCGTCGCGAAGTCGAGAAAAAGCGTTTGCAGTTCATTGATCGATTCGAGAAGAGCGCCTTCGGCTCTGGCCTTGGCATCAAAATCGATCTTTTGTGCGAGTGCCTGTCTGCCAAACTCGGTTGCCCGCTTTAGTACGAGCACGGCCGCGTCGCGAATTACGCTCGTATCCATCACGCCTGCCCCTTCGCCCGATCGGCTTCCCACTTGTCGACGTCCATCTCCTCGCCATCGACGCGACCACCTGCCGTAGTCGCGTCGCGTATCGCGGGCGCTGGCTCGCGCGTCACGACCTCGCCGTCAATGATCTGCTCCACCGGCGTCGTCGAAGACTTCTCCGGGAGTGCGGCCGTCTCTTTCTTCTCGCCCTCGCCGATCGCATTCTTCACGCGGTCCGCAACTGGCGCGGGCGCGTCCGTGACGAAGTCGCCGAACTCGACGCGGTCGTTTCGCTCGACGGCTTCTGCCGCTTCCGGCGTCATCGGCAGGTACTTGCACAGGCGGCGCACGACGGTCTTCTTCGCCATCTCCGCGAAGTCCGTAACCCACGGCCCCTTGGTCGACGCCTTGCTGCGCTGCCGGATCGCGGTGACCTCCGCGATCGTCATGCGCTCCAGGTGGTACGACTTGTCCTTGAAGATCGCCTTCGCCCAGACGGCGACAATCGGCTTGGTGAGGTCGCTGCCGGGGACGTGATGGACCCTGTCTTCGATGCCCAGCGAGAATTCGAACTCATCGCCCTGCCGAACGACGTAGGCGGCGATGGTCGCGATCTCATCCGACTGCCGGCACAAATGGATCATGCCGCGGTAGCCGATGATGAGCTGCGCCTTCTTGACGCCGTGGTCATAGAACGGAACGAGGTACGCCTGGCCGAGATGCTTGCCGATTTCCAGCCCGAGCGCCGCCGCATTCACCGTCTCCATGAACAGCGACTCGACGGTGCATTCGATCAGGTCCGGCGTCTGCGAGATTGCGAGCAGCGCCATGCGCACGACGCGATCGGGCTTGACGTGCGCGGGCACGACGGCCTTGATGCGCTTCATGCCGTCTTCGGATTCGAAGAGGCTCTTGATCGGGACCATTGCCCGAGACAGAGGGTTGACAGGGCCCGACTGCTGTCCGCGCTGCGGCGGATCGGCGAGAGCGGGAGCATTGTTCGCACGACCCATCGATGCACTTCCTTTCAGGATTTCGGGAACTTGAGAGAACGAAACGTGATGACCTTGGCCTCTGTGGCCTTCCGATTCTGCGTGTATTCGAGGTACGTCACCTTGCGGGCGGTCTCGGCCGTGACGCCAACCTCAGCATCGCCGAGCGCGTACAGCAGCCGCTCCTGCGCCGCAGTCTCGACCTTCTCGGCCGCGAGCCGCGCGTCACGCGCCGTCACGACTTCGTCGTAGAGCGTGTCCGGGATGACGATCCGCTTGTCGCTCTCTCGCCGCACTCGCTTCAGCACGTCCAGATTGGGGCGCGCGTCCGTGACGGGATCTCCGTCGATGACGTGCCTCTTGTGCCAGGCGACGATCCGCTCGACAGCCGGGCCGATGAAGTCGGTGTCGCGCTGGACGATGAAGAGCTGGAAGCCGCGGCCGCCGATCAGCGCCGGAACCCAGACGCGAGCGAGCCCGGCGACGAAACACTGCGCCTGCGCCTGGCAGTAAACCCATTCAGGAACCTCGCCAGTGCCGGCCTCGCCCCACCGATCTTTGTCCGGCGTCGGCCCGACGACTCCGCACGTCTTCGCTTCCGCGGCCTCGTCATTGCAGTCGGCGAGCAGCGAGTCCATCGTCGCTGAGAAGAGCGGCAGGTCCGCGTTAACGACGAACTCCTGCGCGCTTCGCAGCGGCCGACCCGTCGTGACGGTGAACCATTCCAGGACGGGGCGCTCCAGCAAGTCTCCGGCGCGCGTTGAATCGCTGCCGCCGTCCGGCTTGAGCCCGAAGCGCTTCTCGAGCGCGAGGTCCGCCGCGTTCTGGTAGGGGTTCAGGCCGAAGATCGTCGACCACTCAGACGCGCCGACGTGCTTGCGTCGGATTTCGAGTTGTTCAGCGGTCAGCATTTTTTGCACCCCCAGAAGCTCACCCGCGTCGGGGCCGGCAGCGCCATGGGCTGGACTGCTCGTGCCGCCGACGCGGGCAAGGTCGTGCGCGTGCGCTCGTCTGTTCGACTGCCGACACCGGCGATCTCCCGCGCACGCGCCGGGGAACCGCTCCCCGTTGTTTCGAGCGTGCGAGCACGACTTGGCGCATGCGCTCGCACGCACTGGCCGGACCGTCCGGGCGAAAAGCCGGGGCGGGATTCGAACCCGCGACCTGGTGGTTATGAGCCACCCGAGCTGACCGCTGCTCTACCCGGCGTCCCATTGCTCGACTCCTACGGCCAGCGCGTCAGCGAACCGACGACGCTCTCCCACGCGACCAAAACCCAATGCACGATCACGACCCAGGTATCCATCGCATGCTCCTTGCCGGCGCGGCCGGCGTTAGGTGAACAGACCAGCGACCCACGAGATCAAGACGACGACGCCGATCGCCAGCGCAAGTGCGAGCCAGCGCAGTCCGCCGTCGGAGAGCGATTCCTCCGCTGCCTCCGCGGCGCACGCGATCGCCTCTGGCTCCAGCGGTCGGTGATTCCATCCGCCGCAATTCCAGCAGACCGCCGACGCTTGCAGCCTCGCCCCGCAGTAGTAGCAGTTGCCCGGAGCGGCCCGCTTGTCCTGCGCCGCCGGCGTCGCGTCCGCGAGGAACCCGGCATCGTCCGTGTCCGTGATGTCGAGGATGCGGCCGACACCCGGCACGACGCGGTAGCGTTCGAGTTCGCGCTTGATCGCGCCAGCAAAGCACGTTCGGCAGCGCCGCGGGTTTGCGCCGAGCCTGCCTCCGCACGTGGCGCACCATCGCTCGGCGGCGAGCGTGGGCCGCGGAGGGACGGCCGCTGCGCTCGCCGCGGGACTCGCCGGTTGAGGACGCACCGCGATCACCGGCCGGCCGCGCACGTCCAGCCCGTTCGGGCTCAGCTCGCGCATCGCGATGGAAAGTCGCGGGGGTCGGGGTTCGGTTGATCGCATCACTCGCTCCTGATGGCTTCGAGACGTGAAATGCTGGCGTCCAGTGACGCACGATCGATGGGTTGTGGGACGGGGATGTCGTCGGGACGTTCGTCACGCACCCCGTCGATCGGATACTCGATGAAGCAGTTGCACGGCCGGCCCTCGTGGATGAGGCATGCGCGACTGTGCGCCTCCTCGTCCAGCCCGCAGGTGCAGTCGGTGTTCGGCCCGATCCCGCAGGACGGCAGGTGCTTCGTGTATTCGTCGAGGCGATCGATCTCGCCTTCGAGGTGCTGCACCTTGGCCTGTAGCTCGCGGTTCTCGCGGAGCAGGCGGACGTTTTCGAGCTTCGTCGCCTCGAACTCGGGCGGGAAAAAACCGGATGAATTGCTCATGACGTTTCCCTCATTCGGAAGATGGGCGCAGTTTGTAATTGCATGCCCAGTACGCCGCGTTGCAGAGTCGTCAGGGTGAGACGGGTTGCTCGGGGGCGACCGGCGACTGCGCCTGCTGGCGTGTCGCCTCGAACGCCAGACGCATCCGCCGGAATAGGCCGGTGGATCGGAGGCCCAGTTCCGTGCACGTTTTGTCGAACCACTCCGCGTCCGAATCGATGACACGGCGTCGGAAGAGGTCCACGGTCTCAGTCGCGTTGATGATTGGTTCGGTACTCATGCTGGCAGTATGGGGCCGCATCGTGCACAAGTCAACGCTATATGTGTGCACAAATTGATTCGACGCCAGCACTGAATGTGCACAAGTTACGGTGTAGCCTATGCTTATGGCTGGGAAGAAATTTCATCAGATTCGCGGGCGCGTCACGGATGAACTGTACGAGCGGTTCTTAGAAACCGCCCTTGAGCTCGACGTGAGCAATCAGGACCTCGTCTCGCGAGTGATGACGTGGTATCTGGGGCAGCCAACGCCGTTCAAGAAGAGAATCGCGTTCAACCTGAGCCTTGAAGAGGTTGCCGAGATGGCGCAGCCAATCGTCGGCGAGCCAGCTCGCGATCGCCAGGAACGAGCCGCAACGGCCGCGTTGGCGCAAGATCGCGTACGCAGTCGAGAAGACCGAGAATCTGGTCGGTCGAAAGCTCGGGGAGGGTAGCGGAGATTTCAGCGATGGCGCGTTCACGATCTGAAGCGATGCGGTTCATCCGTGCTGGCCTCCGTCACGGAGATAGTACGCCTGATCCGCGACGTAATAGACTCCCGGCGACCGCGTCCGTGCGGTGTGATTCCGTGGCCTCGCCGGTTTGTAGGACTGGCATCGGTGCTCGCCCAATACTCTGCACCGATCGTGATACCCAAACCTAGCGTTCGGGTGGCGTTAGGTCAATAGAAAATTTCGGGCGAGACGGTAAGTCTATTGCACACGCCGACTTGCGAGAACAAATGATTCGATGGACGGTGAGCGGGGCGGACCGAGTAACCGGTGAGGGCCGCTCAATCAAGGTGTCTGCGTCCACGCGAGAGCATGCGACCGAAATCGGAAATCGGCAGGGCTTACTCGTCAGTTCGATTGAGCCCGCCGACGGCGAGATTGCTCCGCAGCCACAACGCGAAGAGTTCTTTCAGCACGGCGTGCCGCCGCAGTATCAGGCTTTGTCGTTGGCCTCTTTCGCGTGCTTCGCTCTCGCCGCACTGTCCGTTGTCTGCGCCGGTTTTCTCGGAGTCCACGCTCAGGGCGAGTCGGCAGTTGCCACCCGGTTGGCTTCGACTGACGTGGCGAAGATTGCCGCACAGGGCGCGAGCTTTCAAAGCAACGTCCTGGCGGCGGGATCGTTGTTGTCCGCTGTGCTGTATTTCGCGATCGGATGCGCGCTCGACGCGCTCAGGGACATCGCACGGAACTCTCACCGATAGGATCGCCGATGCCTCGTTATCGAATAATCGGCGCAGACCGAAAGACCGGAGAGGATCGGTCGGTCACGGTCACCGCCGTGAATCGAAAGAGGGCGGTTGAACTCGGGAACAGGCAGGGGCTGCTTGTGAATGCGGTCGAACCGGAGATGGAGCCGGATGTGATTGTGCAGGGTCCGGTCGGCGCGACGAAGCTATGTCATATGTGCAAGTCGTCGATCGACGCAGAGGCGCACAAGTGCCCGAACTGTCACACGCATCAGTTGACCGGGATGACGTTCTTTGCGTTCGTAATCAGTGTGATCATCGTGGTCTTCATGGTCTCGATTTGCATGTTGCCGATTCGCGGGTGCATTGAGTCGATCGTAAAATTCCAGGCTGGTTTACCGTAGCGCCATCGCCAGCTTCTCGAGCGCCCGCCGCTCAATCTCCGCCGCCCCTTCGACCGTAAGCCGCGCGAGCTGCGCCGCCCTGCGGCATCCGACGGCGTCCGCGTCCTCATCGTGCCAGGCTCCGCGCGGCTCGGGGAAAAACCAGCCTTCCGGCCCGGCGTTCTCGCGCTGCTCCACAGCCTCGCGCGGGTCGCACGAACGCTCCAGACCGAAACGCAGCTTCAGGACGCGATGCTCCAGCGGAGACAGGCCGGCCGCGTTCTCGCGGAGCACACGCCGAATCGCCGCGATGTCCGGATCCAGGAACGAGTCGTCTTCCTCGCCGGCGATCGTGTCCGCCTCCAGGCCGTCGGTCGCATGGCTGGGCCGGCACGCGCGGCGGATGCGGTTGATCATCGCCCGCACGGCGTAAGACGAGAACATCACGCCGCGGCGGAAGTCGAAATACTCGACGCTCCGGATAAGCGCTGTATCCGCCTCGCTCACGATGTCATCAGCGTCCATCGGCAGTCCGCGGATCTTGTTGGCGACGTGGTAGCTCAGCCCTCGGTTGGCCGCGACGATCGCGTTGCGCATCGTCAGGGCAAGGTTGAGCCACCCGAGCAGCTCGCGGGCGGCGCGGGCGGTCAGCTCCCCGTCGACCCGCGCGACCAGCTTCGCGACCCGGCACCGGCAGCAGTTGTACCAGAGCCAGTGCTCGGGCTTCACGGCCTTTGGACTGTCCGCCGGCGGATCGGTACGCAGCGTCAATTCAGCGCTGGCCGCCCTAAACTCCGGATAGGAAATGCAGAGCAGATCAGAACTTAGCGTCGCCGCGAGTCGCGCCAGGTCTTCAGCAGTCAGCGACCTCGACAGCTGGCGAGGAATCGCCGCCCCCGATGCCGGTTGACGCAGGAACTGTCCGTGCTCGACTCGTGCCTTCCGTGACATGAGCCCAAGTTATAGCGTTCGATTTGCCTCTCGCCACCACGCGTAGTCTTCCGCAAAGGAGAAATCTCATGTTCATGAACCTGAAGACGATCGTTGCTGCGCTTGCGATGCTGGCGCTATTCCTGTTCGGCGCTGGCTGCGGCCCCAAGACGAACACGGTCCAGGAGTATGACGAGAAGCTCGAGGCGAAGGCGGACTTCGCTGCCCGCTGGGGACTGAAGTTCGAAGCCTCCGGCCAGATCGAAAACTCGCATATCTGGATCTGGACCTGGAACCTGACCGGCCTCCATGCCAATTTCAGGATCTGGGGCGAGCCCAAGCTCCGCACGGCGGAGGACCGGGAAGCCAAGTTTCGGCTCATGCGCGATCGTCCGGAGGAGCTGGCGGCGCCTGCCGATCCGGCCGCGAGCCCCGCCGCGCCTGTGCCGTCCGACGCCGGTGCGCAGGCACTCGATCCGCTCACCGGGCCGCAGTGAGCTTCGTTCCGACGAAGGGGTGAGCCGTGAGAGCCCGGGACACGCTACTCATCGAGGCGACTTCACGCCGCACGCGGCCAGCGGCGGTTCGATCCACGGCGGCCGCACTCTTCGGACTCGCGCTCACGATGCTCGCCCCGCTGGCCGGCTGCTTGTCGGCGCAGCGCGGCAGCATCGGCGACGCTATCGAGAAACTCCCGCAGACTCCGCCCACCGCCAGTCAACCGACCGAGAATCGCATCGACGCGGACCAGCTCGTCGGCGGCATCGTCGCGAAGATCGCGCCGCAGCTCGAAGCGGTGCTCAACGCAGCCATCACCGCGACGTTCACTGCGATCATGGAGACCAAGCTCGAAGCGAAGCTCGATGCGCGGCTGAACGCCGACGTCAATGCGCAGGGGATCGGGACGATCATCTCGCAGTTCGGTCCGGGCGTCGCGGCCTGCATGATGCTGACCACGCTCTGGCTCGCGATCACCGGCTGGACCAATCAGCGGCGCTGGGCGATGGCGCTAAAGGAGCAGCGAAAGGCCGGCGACGCGGCGCTCGCGGCCGAGCGCACGCAGTCCGACGCGATGCTCGCGATCATCCGCAAGATCATCGAGACGCTGCTCGCAGACAGGACCTCCGTTCCCTGAACAGCGGCGAGCCGGCCCGCCAA
>JBFMFA010000115.1:0-7996 GCA_040753195.1 Gemmatimonadota bacterium
ACGAGTCCCCGGCTACCCGCAGCGGATCCTGAGCGACACGCGCGTTGCTACCTACGTGGAGGAGGACGACGTCCCGCTTGTCGACGTCTGGAAGGTGCAGTTGCGGAGTGCTCCCTCACCGCCCTAACGACTGAACAGCGCGTCGGGCTCACCCGCTCGACCGGTAACTTTTCAAGCTCTCGCGAAGGGCTTTCAGCGCCCTCCCCATCTGGGTGTCTACCGTCTTGATCGAGATACCCAAGGCCTTCGCAATCTCACCGTACGTCAAGCCACTATCACGACTCAATACGAACACTTCGCGACAACGTGGTGGCAGCTTGTCGACCGCCGCACGAACGGCTGCGGCCAGCTCGTTCTCGGTAGCGGTATCGTCACCCTCCTCCCCCGGTTCCTCACCTATGATGCCCTGTTCCTTTTCCATCCACTCGTGTTCCAGCTTCCGGCGACGCAGGTGATTAAGCGCCGTATTCCGGGCAGCACGATACAAATAGGTCTTCACCGAATCGATCTCTCCCAACGACCCCCGGCGCGACCAAATCTTCAGAAACAGGTCCTGGACCAGCTCCTCGGCGATCTCCGTCCCCTTCACATAGCGGCGGACAAAGCCGACCAGCCCCGGATAATGCGCGCGGAAGATCGTCTCGAGCGCCGACTCGTCGCCGAGCCGCATGCGACGCGCAAGCTCAGCATCGCTAGGAAGCCGCTGGGCCGCGGTGTCGCTCGGAGTGATTTGCATCTATAAGGGTCGAATCCCGGCCGCGAGGACGGCCGGGAGGTTAATATCGGTGGGCTCACTGGTGTAAGGGACGAGCCACATTAGGCGTGTCGATAGGCAGGCGGAATTCAACCGCATCCAGAGCTGCCATGGCCGAAATCATTGATTGGGAACGCATTGCACGCTATGTCGCGCGCGAGAGTTCTGCCGCCGAGCGCGCGGAAGTCGAGCGTTGGCTTGCTGCTGATCCCTCGCGTCAGGCACTCCTCCAGAAAGTCCAGCGGCGTTGGGCGGCAGCCGCGGCGCCCGCCGATGTGAATGTCGATGTCGCGTGGGCGCGCGTCGCGGCACGTCTCAAAGACCCGTCGCGTCACACCACTTCACCGGATGTGGTACTCGGTGACGAAAATGGTGCGCAAAAACGCTTTGAACTGCGACGTTACGCGTTGCCGCTCGCCGCTGGCGTCGTGATCGCGATTGGCGTCGCATACTGGCAGACACGGGACTCCGCGACGAACACGATGATGGCAGGGGCCGGTAGCGAATATGTGGTCGCGCGTGGTGCGTCTCAGCGGACGGTCACATTGGGCGACAGCACTGAGGTTATTCTCGCGAGTGCTTCTCGTCTGGTTGTCGCGGCCGACTATGGCAACGGCGCGCGCAGCGTCGACCTCGAAGGTGAAGCCCTCTTCCGCGTGCGGCATGATGCGACGCGACCGTTCCGCGTCCGTGCGGGGAATGTCGTCGCGGAAGACCTTGGCACGGAGTTCGTGGTGCGCAATGTCGCGGTAAGTGCCGGCTCGGTACGCATTGCGGTACGCGAAGGGATCGTCGCCGTCCGTTCCGGCGGCGCACCTAACGCGCGTGATACCCTGCGGGCGCGCGATGTGGCCATCGCGAGCGACAGCGCGGTGCTGGTCACTCATAATCAAGACCTGGACGCTTACTTCGCATGGACGCGAGGACAGCTCGTATTCGATAACACGCCGCTCAGCGAAGTAGCCGCGGAGCTGTCGCGCTGGTTCGACGTCGACATCGAAGTGGACTCCTCGGTTGCCAATCGCACGTACAGCGCGCCGATCCTAACGAGCACGCCAATCGACGAGATCCTCCAGATCGTCGGCTCCTCGGCCGATGTGAAGGTCGAGCGGAATGGTCGCAACGTCCGCTTCACGCGGCCGGGCTACACGGGGCAGGTTCCCACTCGCGCAGGATCGACGCGAGAGGTTGCCGGGTGACGGATAGCCACGGCGCCCCCCGGCGCCGGTTTGCGGGGTGGCGCTGGCTGGCGACGTTAGGCGTCCTCTGCATCTCGGCGACGGCGGCAGCGGCCCAGAGCCGCCTCCCCGACGCATTTGCACGCGCGTCCGTCGACGCCCGCTCCGATGACGTTCTCGGTCGCCTGATCGACGTACGTCTCACCGATGTCCCGCTCGAGGTCGCGTTGCGCAGCATTGCCAGCGCGGCGCGCGTGCGTCTGTCGTACTCCAGCGATCTTCTGCCGCCGGGACGCCGCGTGACACTGGAGCGGTCACGATCCAGCGTGGGTGACGTGTTGCGCGACGTCCTGCGCGGAACGCCGCTCGAACCGGTGACGACGCCGAGTGGTTATGTGGTACTCGTGCGCCTGCCGGGTGTGGAGATCGCCAACCTGGCCAGCGCCGTCGATTCCGGTGCTGCACCTAACGATTCTTTCGCCGCCCGCGTACCGCGCGACGTCGTGCGGCCGCAGCTCATGGATCGAGTGCTGGTAACGGGCACGCCGGTGGCCGGTGCGTCGGCGCGCGGACTGGCGCACGCTGTCACCGTACTTTCGGCAGAAGACATCGAGCGGCTGGGGCCGAGTTCGATGCAGGACCTCTTCCGCACGTCGATTCCCGGGATCGTCGCATGGAACCTGGGCGTGTCGGGACCGCTGGCGCAGTTAGGCTCCGTGCGCGGATCCAGTTCATTCACGTCCACGTCGCTCAAGACTTACGTCGATGGCGTGGAGCTCGCGAGTCCATACCTGTTGTTTGCGATCGATCCGTCGAGCGTCGAGCGCATCGAGGTGATCCGCGGGCCGCAAGGCTCGGCGCTGTACGGATCGGACGCGATCAGTGGCGTCGTGCAGGTCGTCACGCGCAAAGGCCGCACCGGGAGCGATTGGACGCCGCAGTTCGAGGGGACGTTGTCGGGCGGTGTGCAGGAGAGCCGCTACGTGGATGGAAGTGGCATGACGCAGAAACACAGCGGCCGGGTTAGCCTGGGCGAGCCATTATCCTCGTTAGGTCTCGGTGGCTCGATTCATTCGGCTGACGGGGTCATTCCCGACGGATCATCGGCGTATCGCAGCGCGTTTGCCGGCGGGCGACGCTTCTTCGGTCCACTGCGCATCGATGGCTTGGCTCGATATGCCGATGTGCGCTTCACCGCCGCGAGTAATCCGCTTTTGCGGCGCGAGACCGCCAACGCGCTCGTGCGGCCGCTACTCACCGATCAGCGGATCGAGCACGAGACGTACGGCATCACGGTGGATCATCAGCTCAGTGAAGGTTGGCGGCATTCGCTCGTCCTGGGGGTCGATCGCAACGCTGGGGCTATTCCCGCACAGCGCGAGCCCGCGACCGTCGCGGATGCGTTGTTAGGCGCCACGCAGGAGCGCGTGATGCGCGCGTCGGCGCGCTACAGCACGTCGCTGCACGCCGGTGGTGAGTTGTCCAACGCGACGCTGACACTCGGCTTGGAGCGCAACGAGCTGGAACGGGAGCGCTTTGGCTTTACGCAAACCGTATCAGGCATCGGCAGCGGACAGACGGCGCTCTATTTCGATCGCGTGCTGAACACCGGGGCGTTCGGCCAAATCAAGGTTGTCCCAGCCCCGGCGTGGCACCTGACCGCCGGGTTGCGCGGGGAGCGGAACTCGTCGTTCGGACCTAACGTTGGTACCGCCTGGTCGCCGATGCTTGGCGCCGCGCATACGCAGGAGCTTTTGGGGGGACGTGCGGCGCTCAAGCTGCGCGCCGCGTACGGCAAAGGCATTCGTCCGCCGCCGCCAAGTGCGCGCCGCCGCATAACGACGGTGAACTTCAGGCAGATCGAAAACCCTGAGTTGCGACCTGAGGAACAGAGCGGCATCGAATACGGCGCCGAATGGTACATGGGCGATCGACTCTCCCTTTCGGTGACGGCATTCCGCCAGAACGCAGACCAACTCATTCAGCAGGTGCTCGCGTCGCCGCTCAGCGAGCAGCGCAACACCGTGCAGTATCAGAACGTCGGCCGCATCGCCAACACGGGCGTGGAGCTGGAGGGTGCGGCCCGGCTTGGTGTGCTGCGGGCGTCGGCGACGATGTCGTGGACCGACAGCAAAGTGCGCCAGCTGGCGAAAACGTATAAGGGCGACTTGCGTGTTGGCGATCAGGTGCCCGAGGTGCCGAACGCCGCCGGACAGGCACTGCTCTCGTACGATGTGGCGGCCGTGCGCCTAACGGGCGGCGCGACGTACATCGGATCCTGGACCGGATACGACTGGCTCGAGTACTACAATGCCGTGGCCGGTTTCGCGACCGAACGTCCTCAGTTGCGCAATTACTGGGTGCGCTATCCGGCGTTGGTGAAGCCCTTTGCGATGGTCGAGAGCCGTCTCGGGCGCGACGCCGCGTTGTTCTTGCGCGTGGACAATCTCGATAACAGGCAACGGAACGAACGGGACAACCTGCAGATAACGGCTGGGCGGACGACGACGGTGGGAGTGAGGATCGGTAGATAGTTGATAGGTGATAGTTGATAGTTGATAGGAGCTGGGCCACGTTAGGTCCGGGTATCAACTATCACCCATCAACTAGTTCTTAGGTCTTGTCCCGCTTCCGCTGGTTCCTTACCCTCGCGTCATTCATCGCAGCCCTCGCGGTTTCGCTGTGGGTAATTCGATCCAGCATTCCTCCGGGAGGATCGGCGTTTGGCCTGCCACTCGCCGCGCACCTGCTCGCCCTTGGGGCGGTCGCTGTCGAAACCATTTGCCGCGCGGCGAAGCTGACACTCAGTGCGCGGGCCATTCGTGAGCGGCTTTCGTTAGGCACTGCCGTTCGGACGTCGCTCGGCGGTGATTTTGCTGCGGCCATTACTCCCGCCCGTAGCGGCGCCGAGCCCGCGCGGTTTCTGATTCTGAGCGAGGCCGGCGTGCCGCCGTCACCCGCGCTCGTGGTGCTTTTTCTCGAACTGATGCTCGAACTACTGTCGCTCGTGATACTCGCGATCGTTGCGCTGGTCGTATTTCGCGGCGAGGGGGGAATGGTTCGCGCGGTGAGCGCCATGCTCGGTGGATACGCGGCGTTCGTTCTAGGGCTCGGTGTCGCGGCGTATTTGTTGTCGCGTGGGCGCACGGGTGGACCTCCGCCGGACTGGGCCCGCTCATTACGCGTGAACGCGTTTGCGTGGCGCTGGGTGCAGCGGGTGCTGCGTCACACGCGCGCGAGCGTGGAAAGTGTGCGCGAAGCGCAGTTCGGCTGGTTGTCGTTGGCGCTGCTCGTGTCGATCGCGCACATCGCGGCGCGTCTGACGATTCTGCCGGCCATCGTTTTGAGTTATGGACGGGCGCCTGACCTTGCTCCCCTGGTCTTCTGGCCGCTGGCGCTCATCTACGGCGGGGCCGCCGTGCCCGCGCCCGCCGGTGGTGGACTCATGGAAGTTGCATTCAAGGCCACGTTAGGCGCGGTGCTTCCGCCCGCCATCTTTGGCGCCGCGCTGATCTGGTGGCGCTTTTATACCTTCTATATCTACGTGCCGTTAGGCGCGCTCGCGGCTGGACACCTCGTAATGCGGGCGATGCGCCGCGGTGAGCGCGCGGTGACGGCCTAACGTCTACGGCTCCTTCCCGTGACGTTCCGGTCCGGGTTCAAATTCCAGCCCCCCACTGCCGGCTGACCCGAACTTCGGCGCCACAATGGGCCCCTTCTTCGTGAACGGCGGCTCATGCTTCTCCAGCTCCGGATCGTTGTTATCGACCTCCGCCAGATCACTCTTCGCCGCGTATCGCGTCGGATTCACCCCGAATTGATCACGGCACTCCGCGGAGCAGAAGTAGTACATCGTTCCCATGAAGTTCGCGTATGCGGCGGATTCCGTGTCGACGAGCATTCCACAGACAGGATCTTTGACTTGTGCCATCTTCGCCATCCGTTATTAGACGGCTAAAACGCGGTGCAATGATCACGCCGTCGCTCGAGGCCCTTCAGCTCGCCAGCGATGGCCTGTATTGTGGTGCCGTTCTGTGAGTTGGCGCACACGATGTTACTGCCACGTTAGGCATTCGGAACCGCGATATGGCGACACCAACCGCACGCCCGCCGGCCAAGTCAGCGAGTCCAGCGACACAGCTGAAAACGTTTATCGCGAAGTTCGCGCCGAAGCATCAGGCGCTGCTTCGCGCCGTCCGGAGCGCAATGCGCAAACGGTTCCCGACCGCGCACGAGATTGTCTACGACGACTACAACTTTTTTGTCATTGCGTACGGGCCAACCGGACGACCCTCCGATTGTATCATCTCGATCGCTGCAGGAGCGAGCGGCGTCGGGCTCTGCTTTTTGTACGGCGCGAAGCTGAAAGACTCCGACAAGATTCTGCTCGGTTCGGGTAATCAGACTCGCTTTATCCGCGTCCCATCCGTGGGGGTGCTCGCGCAGCCGGCAGTTCAGCGGCTCGTAGACGCCGCAGAATCACAGTCGCGAGTACCGTTCGCGGCGACAGGCCGCGGGACGCTGATCATCAAATCGGTCTCCAAAAAACAGCGGCCTCGACGTTAGGCATAACGCTAGGCGCCGTCGTATGCCGCTTGGAGCGCGCCGATGTCGATCTTGTTCATCTGTAACATCGCCTGCACGACGCGCGTGGCTTTCTTTGGATCTTTGTCGCCCATGAGGCGGCCGAGTGCCGTGGGGATGATCTGCCACGACACGCCGAAGCGGTCAGTGAGCCAGCCGCAGCGACCAGGCGCGCCGCCGCCCGCGGTGAGCTTATCCCAAAGGTCGTCGACCTCAGCCTGCGTTTCACAGTTCACGAAGAGCGAAATGCCCTGAGCGAAAGTGAACGTCGGACCACCATTGAGGACCATGAACCGCTGCCCCTCGATCTCGAATGTCCCCGTCATAACGCCGCCTTTGGGACCGGGACCGGCATCCCCATACCGAGTGACATTCAGGACTTTGGAGTTCTTGAAAACCGATGTGTACAGCTCGAGCGCCTCTTCCGCCTGATCGTTGAAGGTCAGGAAGGTGATGATCTTTTGCATAGCCGTCTCCATGATGTGAAACCTATAGGTTATCTAACCGATCGGTTATCTACCCTCGACTCGAAGCTCTGTCAAGTCCGGAGGAATCGCCCGTCCGGCGTCTCGGGTCCACCTCGTGTCGCCGGCGGAGAGCCTGGCGCTTTTTTGCCGAACGTCGCGTTAGGCGGGAGGACGCGCGCCGCAGCGTTCCAGGATGACGCCTTGTCCAACCCAGCGATCGTTCTCGCGCCCGAAGCGCAGCGCGCGGCTACGTCCGTCGCTGGTTACGGTCACTTCTAGGGAGTCGCCCACGAAGCGCCACGACACAGCCTCGCCGTCGCCGGTCAGCTTGCGCGCGCGGTTGACGATCGGCTCCTCTCTCTGCGCACGCTCGGCCGCTCGAGCCTCCAACTCTATGCGGCTCGGCATCCCTGCTCCGCCCACCAACGCGTTGCGGCCGGGTTCAACCACGCGCAGCGTGTAGCAGCCGATGATGCTCGCGCTGTTCGCGCGGATCTCGTTGAGGTTCAAGTTCGCGGCGTCACGGGCGGCCTGCGGACGTGCTTGAGCCTGTCCGGTCGTCACGACATGCTCCAGAGCGACGCTCGAGCGCTGCAACGTGAATCCGAGTTGGGCGCTATCCTGCGGAACCACGGCGAGCTGATGTTGCGCCCGCTGAAAGCCCATCGCGCGCACGCTCACCGTTTGCTGGCCTAACGGCACCGCATCGAGCTGGAATCTCCCGGCGCTGTCTGTGCGTGTCGCCACCCGCGCCGTGTCGACGCTCACCGTGGCGCCTACAACCGGTGCACCTGTGGCCGCATCGAATACGCGACCCTGGACCACTCCGCTTTGCGCAACCTTGGCAGCCGCGTCGGCAAACTTCTGCATCTCCGCTTCGCGCCTAACGCCGGCCGGTGGCGTGACCGATGGCGCCGCTGGGCGCGGCATAGGCCCGGGCAACGGCACCACCTTATCGATGGTCAGGTCTTCTTTCTTTGCGTCCTGGCCTCCCTTGGCTGGTGCCGCGCCTG
>JBFMFA010000116.1:0-7914 GCA_040753195.1 Gemmatimonadota bacterium
GAGGCGCCGCTCTGACGAGCGATGGCATGCGTGCCGATGAGATAGCTCCTCGCTCGCTGGAGCTCCGCGTCGGTCACATCGCCGTTGCGGAGTTTGGCAAACTCGCCGAGGAGCCCGGTTCGGGCGGCGTCCTCCTTGTCCGGCGACGTGCCGATGTACGCGATGATCGCCCCGGCGCGCCGTCTCACGAGCGCGTGCACTTGCACGGTGTAGGCGAGCGATTGCCGGTCGCGGAGCTCCTCGAAGAATCGCCCGCCCAAACCGCTGGCGACGGCAGTCAGCACTTCAGTCGCATAACGCTCGGGATCTGTGCGTTTCGGCCCTGGGAAGGCCAGCGCGAGCCCGGTCTGCGCCTTGTCGCGCGACTCACTTTGCGCCGTCACGCCGATTGGCCACGTCGGCGCGTCGAGGAGCGGCGTATTGTCGGCGAAGTGCATCGCCGAAAAGGCGCGCGACGTCAACCGGGCTGTGGCCGCCGGATCGACGTCCCCCACGACCGCAATCACGCTGCGCCCATGCAGAATCCGCTGCGCATGCCAATCAGCGACGTCGGGCGCGGTAATCGCCGTGAGCGTTTCCTCGTCTCCCAGCGTTAGGCGCGCGTACGGATGGCCTGCAAAGGCGGCCTCCACGGCCAGCCGGAGCGGATAGCGCATCATGTCGTCGCGCAACTGCTCCAGCTGCGCGAGGGCGATGGCGCGCTCGGTATCGACGGCGGTCTGTGTAAACGCCGCATGCTCGACAACATGTGACAGCAGCGCGACGGCCTCGTCGAAACGCTGAACGGGAACGCTGAGCGTCCAGCCCGTGGCTTCGGGCGAGACGCTGGGGACAATGGTTCCACCTAACGACTCCGAAACTTCGGCGACTTGATCGCCCGACAAGGCGCGTGTGCCCTTCAGGGCGCCGCGCGCGAGCAGCGTGGAGAGACCGATCGAGTGGTTAGGCTCCGCCGCAACACCGCCCAGCGTGAAGACGCCGATATGCACGAGTGCCGCACCCGGCCGCGGGTAAACGAGCACAGGAACACCAGTCCCCGAACGAAATCGGACCACGCCGTGTTCGGTCCCTTCGGGCGCTGAGCCGTCGCGCGAACCGATGGCCGGCGTGCGTGGCGTCTCTTGGGCCGGTGCGACGCGCTCGCCGCCGGCGAGCGCCGTGCGCGCATAGTTGGCGTCTGGAGCGAAAACCGGCGCAGCAGTGGGACGATAGACGAGGAACGCCGCGTTGTCCGCCGTGAGATAACGCGCCGCCGCCGATCGGATGGCGTCGGCGTCGAGCGACATGGTGCGCTCGTAGTAATCCCCGACGAGCCGCCAATCGCCTAACGCCTCCCACTCGGCAAGCAGGTTGGCTTGGCCGTCCATCGTCTCGAGGCGGCGCGACCAGCGTGCATCGTTCATGCGACGCGTGCGTTCGAGCTCGGCGCCTGTTGGTCCCGATTCCGCGAACGCGAGAATCTCGGTCCATGTCGCGCGCGCAGCGTCCCAGGCGCGCTCCGGTGGACCTTCGGTTTCGGCCCCGAATACGCCGATTTCAGTGGGCGTATAGTTGTACGCCGCGATGCTGGATGCATAACGACGCTCGCGCACGGCGCGGTACAGCCGCGAGGAGCGGCCCATCGCGAGAATCGCACTGGCCACGTCCAGCGCTGGCGTGTCGTCGTGCAGCGCGCCCGGGGTGCGCCAGCCGAAGGCGATGTGCGCTTGCGCGATGTCGCCGCTCAGCTCGCGATAGCGGAAGCTGTTCGGCGCCGTCTCGTTAGGACCGGGAGTGCGCACAGGCTCGCCGGCCGGCACCGCGCCGTACAAGCGTTCGACGTCACGCAGCGTCGCCTCGACGTCGATGTCACCGACGATGACGAGGATCGTGTTCGCCGGAGTGTAGAAATTTCGGTAGAACGAGAGGAGGTGGCCGCGCGAGAGCGCGCGCAGCGGTGCTTCGTGGCCGATGCGCCAACGGCGGATGCGGTGCTGGTCGTGCAGGAGCGCGTACATCGACTCCGTGGCGACCGCCGAGGGATTGTCGAGTTTCCGCTTGGCTTCTTCGATGATGACTTCGAGTTCACGCGCCAGCTCGTCGGCGTCGATCAGCGAGTTGGCGTACGCGTCCGCCTGTATTTCAAGGCCGGCTGGGAAGCCGTCGCGCGGCAGAACGGCGTAATACGTCGTGTGGTCGTAGATCGTCGAGGCGTTGAGATACCCGCCCGCTGCCTTGGTGGATTTGGCGATCTCACCGACACCGCGCGCCGGCGTCCCCTTGAAGTACATGTGCTCGAGGACGTGGGCGATACCGGAGACGTCGTCGGTTTCGTCGAAATAGCCGGCTTTGACGTAGGTGACGACGGCCGCGACGGGCGCGGTCGTGTCGCGCCTAACAAGGACGGTTAGGTCATTGTTGAGGCGATGACGCTGCGTTGATTGAAGTGCGTCAAGCCAGGTTGGCATTGTCTCTATCTGCAATCACTTGAAAGGCGCTCGCGGATGAACGCGGAAACAGCGCGAATGACGCGGATCCTGCAAGATACAGACAATGATCCGCGTAATCCGCGTAACATCTGCGTCATCCGCGAGCCGCTTTTTTGGTTTTAACGTGGCGGCGTCGGTGGCGGCTGCATAGGAAGGGGCGGCGTCGCGCAGACAGTCCATGCCCCCTGCCCTGCACGCTGCAAGAACCGCTGTGACTCTTCGAAGCGACCCAACCTAACGAGGGCACAGGCAAGATAACCCATGGCCGTGCGATCCTGCGGGTTCGCTTCAATCGCGCGCACGTAAAAGCGCGACGCCAACTGTGGATCACCGATACTCAACAGATACGATCCCATCTCGCGCAGCGCCGTGGCATTGCGCGGCTCGACGCGGATCGCCGTCTCCAGCTCGCGAATCGCTGTCTGTCGATCGCCATCTTCGCGTGCGATGCGCCCGAGATAGATGTGCGGCTCTGCCAGATCCGGCGAACGTTGCGCGATGGCGGTGAACTTCTCACGCGCCTCGATACGACGTCCCGCCGCATACGCGGCGCGCGCCTGCTCCAGAGCGCGCGGCCCCGACCACCACCGCCATCCATAGAATGCGCCAGCGCCGACGATCGCCAGCATCAGCACGAGCCCGAGCATCATGCCTAACGTGCTGCGATTAGGCGCGACGCGTGCGGCGTGAGGCGGGAGAGCCGAAACGACGGCATCACCTTCTCTCGCGCCCTGCGCCTCATGCTTCGCGCCCTCTTGTCCGCGACTCGCGCCTGCTTCTTCCTGCCTCGCGCCTCGATCCGTATCCGGCACCGCCGTGGTGTTCCCCCGAGACCGCGCAATTGCCTCCAACTGCTGGAAGCCGACGCGTGCTGCTCGAATATCGGTTTCCGTCGGTGTGTAGTCGCTGCTGCGCACGCGTTCCGCCGCCGCGCCAAACTCGACAAGCGCATGTGCCTGATCCAGCGTCAGCGCGTTCCGTTGACGCAGCTCGCGGATGAGCGCCTGGCCACCTAACGAAGGCTGGCCACTCAACGCACGCAACGCGTCTTGCGAGGCGTCCCACGCTTCGAGGATCGCCGCGGCAAGGTCGTCGGCCCGCGTCGTGGTGCCAAGTCGGTCAATCGCGGGGCGTGCCGCATCCAGCGCGCCGAGGACAGCGCGCGACGCCGCGGTCACCTCACGATACGCAGGATTCCTGCGTCTGCGCTCCCTCGAAGGAAACTCTCAGCGTCGCCAGTCGGAATCACCACGCCGTTCACTGAAAATCGACGCCGCGCTTCTGTGGCCATGAACTCTTGTACCGAGCGTCCGGCAAACGTTCCGTCGGCGTCGCGCATGGCCTCGACAATCTGATCCCAGCTCCCGCGGAATTGCCTGCCATCGTTCGTCGTCACGTGGTGCTCGTCAAACGTGCCCGCCTCCAGCGCCTCTCGTCTCGGACCCTCAGCAGCAAGCTCGTTCAACATCTGCCCGAACAGTTCGAGCTGATTCTTGGTCTCATGCTGCGCCTCGGCGGCCACCCGCTGTTCGACCTCTGCAAACAATTCGTCGAGCGCGTCAGGCGTCCCAGCGAGTTCGCCAAGCCGATCGTCCCACGCCTTCAGGCGGATGTCGTCATCGCGATAGCGATGAATGGACTTTTTCAGCTCGATCAAGCGCCAGATGCCTAACTCATCCCAGTGGTCGTCCGGCGTGGTCCGATCAAGATGATACAGCGCCGTTTCGAACTCGCCGCGATCGTAGTGAATGTTGCCGAGGTAGATGCGCGCTTCCGCAAAATCGTCGTCCAGTTGCAGCGCACGACGTAGCGTCGCGATAGCCGCATCGTCGTTGCCCATGCGATGCAATGTGTATCCAACCAGCGCGACAGCTTCCGCCGACTCCGGGGCATGCCGCACCGCGATGTCGAAGAAGTTCTTCGCGTCCTCCACCAAACCGTCGCGGAACAACGCGCGACCGATTTGCAGCATCAACTCGACGTCGTCCTCGTAACCCAGCTCGAGCGTTTTGCGGAAGGCCTTGAGCGCCGCATCGGTCTGGCCGAACCGGAGTAACGTTTCGCCGAATCCTGCCAGCGCGTCTTCGTGCTCCGGGTCGAGCACCATCGCCTCTTCGAACGCTTTGCGGGCCCACGCGAACTCGTCGCGCGCGAGGCGGGCGTAGCCGATGCCGATCTGCAGTTCGACGGAGTGGGGGTAAAGCGCTAAGCCTTCGCGAAGTACCGAGAGTGCATCGTCGTAGTGCCCTTCATTGTACAGCTGGTGCGCCCGCTCATCGTACTCTTCGGAGCTCATGAAGGGGATGGGCATTCCGCGCGTTACCTCATACTCGGAAGTGTCTTTGCTATAGTACCATACGAAACAAGCGCAGTTCAACTACGAGCTCTGAGCACCTGCCGGCTCACGCTCCCCGCTCATCGCCGGGGTTCCAAACTCATAGCCCCGAGCTCAGGGCTCGAGCGATCTGCGCCGCCACGCCAGCGTTCTGCTGAAGTAGCGCTACGTTAGCGACGAGCGAACGGCCGGCCGTGGCACGCTCGACTTGCGCGAGCAGAAATGGGGTTACTGCTGAGCCGGCCAACCGCTGACGTTGAGCCTCTGACAGAGCCGAAGTAACCGCTGCTTCCACCTCGGCGCTCGATAAAGCGACGTCCGACGGTGGTGGAACCACGACGACCAAGGCCCCCGGTCGGCGCAGGCGGCGCTCCACATCGAACATCTGCACAACCTCCTGCACGCTGTCTGCTCGTGCACTCAGCTTGAGACCCGTCTGCTGTGTAAAGAACCCGGGGAGCTCGTCGGTTCCATAGCCCACGATCGTTACGCCCAATGTCTCGAGCCGCTCGACCGTCGCTGGGAGGTCCAGGATTGACTTGGCGCCGGCGCAAACGACGACAACTGGCGTGCGTGCAAGTTCGGTGAGATCAGCCGATTCATCAAAGGCGCTGTGCCGATGCACGCCGCCGATTCCGCCGGTGGCAAAAACGTGCACGCCCGCCTCCCGGCAGAGCACGAGCGACGCAGCTACGGTCGTCGCCCCATCCCATTGATGCACCACGGCGGTGGCCAGATCGCGCGCGCTGAGTTTGTGAATGCCGTCGCGCTTGAGAAAGCGCGCCAGCTCGTCGCTCGTTAGGCCTATGGTTGGCTGACCACGGACCACCGCCGTTATGGCCGGCGTCGCGCCGTGGCGGGCGATCGCCGCGCGCATACGCTCGGCCGCCTCGCCATTGACCGGGATGGGAAGGCCCTGCGCCAACACCGAACTTTCGAGCGCCACGACTGGGCGCTCGCGGATTACCGCATCGCCGACTTCCGGTGCAAAGCGCAGTAGCGTCGCATGCCTAACGGCCAATCACTTCGTCTCGTTGTCAAACTGCTCCGCGCGCAGCGTATCGACTTTCTCCCACTCAGCCGCGGTTTGGTCCCACACCGCCATGATCTTGATGCGTTCGCCGGCGTAACAGTCGAATGACTTGGTCTTTCCCTTTTGCACCTTGATTTCGTGACCATCTTCAAAACGCAGCACGATCTCCGGGTAGTCCTTGTTCGTGTACTGTTTCCGCAACTTGGTGGGCTTGTCAGGCATTCGGTTGCTCCGTCCGGTAGAGTTGCGCGAGTGGCGGTCAGGTTACCACCGAATCGCGATTCGCGTACTGCTCCCACGCTCCAGTTTCCAGCGCTTCGTCCATAGCAGCCACGGCGCTTTCCAGCTCGTCGTCACGCGTGTAAAAATGCGGCGCCACGCGGATTCCGGCGCCCGGCCGATAGTCGATGAGAATGTCGCGTGCCAGCAGACATTGCGCCACCTCATACCCGTGTGGGACGTCGATGGCGACCGTGCCGCCGCGGCGGTTCGGGTCGCGCGGCGCATGGATGCGATAGCCGCGCACGTCCGCCAGCTCGATAAGGCGCGCCGTCTGATGCATGCTCTTCTCGCGAATCGCCGGAATGCCGGCACGCGCGACGATCTGCGGGCCGGCAATCGCCGCATACAGCGCGGGGATCACCGACGTACCGCCTAACCAGCGATAGGCGGATTTCGTGAACTCCATCTCCGGAGCAAAGTCGAAAGGACGCTCGTGCGCGAACCAGCCAGTCAGCGCCGGCTCCAAAGCCGCCGTGGTCTGCGGGTTGGCGTAGAGGAAGCATCCGCCTGGTCCGCCGCAGAGCCACTTGAGCACACCGCCGGTCAGAAAGTCAGCTCCGCAGGCCGCGACATCCACGGGCAGCACGCCAACGGCGTGAAAGGCATCGAGCGACACGTACGCGCCCATGGCACGCGCGCGCGCGCAGATGCGATCGACGTCCATGATGAACGCGGACTTGAAAATCACATATGAAATCGCGACGAGCGCCGTGCGTTCATCGATCGCGGCAACTACGCGGTCCGTATCGATGGATATTCCGTCGTCGCTCGGCACGACGACGATTTCGGCGCCGAGCTTTGTGGCGAGGCGGTCGTACACGTACCGCACCGAAGGGAAGTCCAGCTCGGTCATCACGATGCGATTGCGCGGCGGCTTGTACTCGATCGACGACAGCGCCGTCGCCTGCGCCCATGTCACGTTAGGCACCATCACCACCTCACCGCGGCCGGCACCGATGAGCGGTGCGATATTGTCGCCGACGCTCCCCGGCATCTCCCACCACCCGCCGTCCAACCACGCGCGCACACCCATGTCGGCCCAGGCGTCGACGTATTCGGCGAGCCGATCCGGCACCTCGCGCGGCATCGCACCGAGTGAGTTCGAAACGAGGTAATTGGTCCGCTCGAGGATCGGAAATTCCGAGCGGAAACGCAGCAGTTTATCGGTCACGGCGTGATGTCCCTGGGGCGCACGGGTCCGGCCGTCACGGTTCCGGCGGCACGGCGTCGCGCAGCAAAGTAAAGGATACTGGCTATGGCGAGCGCGACGAGCAACGCGGCCCATTCACCGAGCGTCACGCTCCAGAGGAGCCAGACGATGACGACGATGCCCAGCCAGGGGAGGATGTTGCCTAACGGCATCGAGAACGGAGTGCCCTCGGTTCGTACGCCGCGGCGTCGCAATTGCCAGGCAGCAGCACAGCAGAGTGCGTAAAGCACAAGCACCGACAGGTTCGAAATGATCGCGAGGCGCTCGAATGTGCTGGAAAAGGCCAGAAACAGCACGATGACGGTCTGCACGACAATCGCGACATGCGGTGTCGCGTAGCGCGGATGTACCGCGGCAAGCGGCGACGGAAGCACACCATCGCGCGCGAAGGCATACAACGCGCGCGGCACGGCGAGGATCATCCCGCTCATGTACCCAAACATGGAGATCGACGCGCCTAACAAGAGAACGGTGCGCCCCGTCGGTCCAAACGCAACACCCGCTGCGTCGGCCAGCGGCGTCGCTGTGGCCGTCGCGAGACCCGGGCCGAGTATGCCCTGCGCGACGAGCTGAATGGCGAGATAGA
>JBFMFA010000117.1:0-7883 GCA_040753195.1 Gemmatimonadota bacterium
GTCGACCGTGATCTTCTTGGACAGGTCGCCCGATGCAACCGCGATCGTCACATCGGCGATGTTGCGTACCTGTGCTGTAAGGTTGCCGGCCATGGAATTCACGTTGTCCGTGAGATCCTTCCATGTTCCCGCAACACCAGGCACCTGCGCCTGACCGCCGAGTTTTCCTTCCGTGCCGACTTCGCGCGCCACGCGGGTCACTTCGGCCGCGAAGGCGTTGAGCTGGTCCACCATCGTATTGATTGTGTTCTTCAGCTCGAGAATTTCACCCTTCACGTCGACTGTGATTTTTCGTGAAAGGTCTCCGCGCGCCACAGCCGTGGTAACCTCGGCAATATTTCTCACTTGCGCCGTTAGGTTACCGGCCATCGCGTTCACCGAGTCCGTCAAGTCTTTCCACGTTCCCGCGACGCCGGGCACTTTGGCCTGACCACCGAGCCGCCCCTCAGTACCAACTTCGCGCGCCACGCGCGTCACTTCTCCGGCGAACGCGTTGAGCTGGTCCACCATCGTGTTGATCGTCTCTTTGAGCAGGAGGATTTCACCGCTCACGTTCACCGTGATCTTCTTGGAGAGGTCACCACCGGCGATGGCGGTGGCGACATCGGCGATGTTACGCACCTGTGCCGTTAGGTTATTCGCCATCGAGTTGACGTTGTCAGTGAGGTCTTTCCACGTACCCGCAACGCCCGGCACTGCCGCCTGTCCACCGAGTTTCCCCTCCGTACCAACTTCGCGCGCGACGCGCGTAACCTCAGACGCAAATGAGTTCAGCTGGTCCACCATCGTATTGATGGTGTTTTTGAGTTCGAGGATTTCGCCTTTGACGTCGACGGTGATTTTACGCGACAGGTCGCCGCGGGCCACGGCTGTGGTCACTTCGGCGATGTTGCGCACCTGCGCCGTTAGGTTCGACGCCATGTAGTTCACGGAGTCCGTGAGGTCCTTCCACGTACCGGCTACGCCAGGCACCAACGCCTGACCACCGAGCTTGCCATCCGTTCCAACTTCACGCGCGACGCGCGTGACTTCCGAGGCAAAGGACCTCAGCTGGTCCACCATCGTATTAATGGCTTCTTTGAGCTGGAGAATCTCACCACGCACGTCCACAGTGATCTTCTTGGACAGGTCTCCGCTGGCGACCGCGATGGTGACGTCTGCAATATTTCTCACCTGCGCCGTTAGGTTGCCGGCCATGGAGTTCACGTTGTCCGTGAGGTCTTTCCACGTTCCGGCGACACCTGGCACCTGCGCCTGACCGCCCAGCTTTCCCTCCGTACCGACTTCGCGGGCAACGCGGGTGACTTCCGCAGCGAACGCATTGAGCTGGTCCACCATCGTGTTGATCGTGTTCTTCAGCTCGAGGATCTCGCCGCGCACGTCGACGGTGATTTTGCGCGACAAGTCGCCGCGCGCCACCGCTGTGGTGACCTCCGCGATGTTGCGGACCTGTCCCGTTAGGTTACCCGCCATGGCGTTCACGGAATCGGTCAAGTCTTTCCACGTGCCGGCGACGCCGGGCACGATTGCCTGACCACCAAGCTTCCCGTCTGTTCCGACTTCACGCGCCACGCGAGTGACTTCAGCCGCGAACGAGCGCAGCTGGTCCACCATCGTGTTGATCGCTTCTTTCAACTGCAGGATTTCGCCCCGCACGTCGACGGTGATCTTCTTCGACAAATCGCCTGACGCGACGGCGATCGTCACCTCGGCGATGTTACGCACCTGCGCCGTTAGGTTCGACGCCATCGAGTTCACGGACTCTGTCAGATCCTTCCAGACCCCCGACGCGTCGCGCACCTGCGCCTGACCGCCGAGTTTTCCGTCGGCGCCCACTTCGCGCGCCACGCGAGTCACTTCACCGGCGAACACGCCTAGCTGCTGGATCATGCGGTTCACGATTGTCGCCGACCTCAGGAATTCACCTTCCAGGGGTCGTCCATCGACGTCGAGTCGCACGGTCTGAAGCAAGTCGCCTTGTGCAACGGCCGAGATCGTTCGCGTCACTTCGGCCGTCGGCCACACGAGGTCGTCGATCAACGTGTTCACCGAGCGCTCCATGTCGCGCCACGCGCCGCCTGAGGTACCAATATCCAACCGCTGGCGGACCTTGCCCTGCTTGCCTACGACCTGGCCGACACGCTGGAGCTCGCCAGCCATCCGTTCGTTCGACGCGACGATCGCGTTGAACGTGTCGGCGATCTTTCCCGACAGACCTGTCCAATGATGAGGGAGCCGTACTGAAAAGTTGCCCTCATGGACCGCCTGCATCGCGGCGAGCAGCTCGAGCAGTTCGGGGGGAGGGCTTTCACCTAAACCGTTGCCTTGTGCGGTCTTGGAGGCCTGGTTGCGCGCGAGAGGCGTCTTCATGGGCGGGGGTCCGAGGGGCTGCTGACCTGTGGCGGATACAATTTCCGGTCCAGCACGCTATGCTGGGCCGAACACGTATGCTCTCGACCGTTCCAGCGCGCCGCTTTGCGTGGCGGCACAAGTGAAGGTCGTTTCGATTTGTGAAAGGGCTGGGCGCGAGAGAAGAACCAACTCAACAGTCAGGTTCGTGCCGACGGTTCAGGGCGGAGCACCTCGCACATCCACACACAAAGGTGTGGCCCGGACATGAAAGGAGCAACGCTTACATGACGTGGCCCAGCTCGCTTTATTGCGTCACGCGTCGTTTGACTCGTTAGGTGTCAATAAATCAGAACCGGGGTGCCGACTGGCACGTTCTCATACATCCATGTGATATCTTCGTCCGCCAGACGGATACAGCCGTGGGTCACCGCTTTGCCGATGCTCGATTGGTCCGCGGTTCCGTGGATCAGATACCCGTTCCCCATGTCCAGAGCATAGGGCCCCAGTTCGCCCGGAACCCGACGATTGTGGGTGCCGAACGGTGGAATGAAGAGCGTGCTATGGAAGATGATATGTTCGTCCACCGGGAGCGGCGTGAATTCCCTGGTGTCCGGCGTGATGACGCCGACGATCCCGTTGCGAACGGTTAGGCGGTATCCGTACTGCAAACGCACCGACGAATTCGCGGTCAGCCGCTGCAATTTGAGACCATATGCAGAAGCGACTTCTGCATACAGCCAATCAGGTGGTGACCACACCGGCTGCGTCACCTTGCGCAGGACCCGCCGCTCGCCGCGTGGCGTGCGGAATGTCCACGTTTTTCCCTGATACTCGAGCGTGGTGTTGGATGCCACCGCGATGGTCGCGCTTCGCAGGGTATCACCGCTACGAACAACGTGCAGCATGCGATCGAAGATCGAGACGATGATCTGATACGGATACGGCGTCGTCGCGGCGCGGTCACGCCATTTGACCCAGTCAAGACTGTCGGCGACCGACTCGAAAGATGGGAGCCGCGATACCTCACTCGTATCCATCAACGCGTCCCCATAGCGCACGAGCCACGTGCGCACCGACGACGCGACCGCGCTGTCGGCCCGGACCCGCTGTTCGGCCCGTCCGCGCTGCGCCGCCGCTGGAACTGACCAACCGGCCAGCAGCAACGTGGCAAACAACGCGAACGGGCCTAACGACTGTACAGCAACCTTCTGCATCATTGGTGACCACCGTGTCGCGCCGTCCCATCCTGAGGAGGAGGGACGGACGCGACTGGCAGCAGATCCGAACTACCGGAACTTGACGCCAAAGACGATCGGAACCCAGCGAACCTGCCGGAAGTCCTGACCCGTGAGCTCGGCGAAGTCAAACTGGTCGTTGCGATCCACGTCGACCCAGACGTAGCGCGACTCGACAAAGATTGACGCCGGTCCGAGGGCGAAGTCCAAACCACCGCCGGCACTCCATCCAAACTTGTTGATATTGGCCTCGTTAGGTGACGTTGCTTCCGGGTCTTCACCCAACACGCCGTTCAACGCCGTTCGCTGACCCACGTTGCGGAACATGTACAGACCGCCGCCGCCCACGCCATAGACGCTGAACATCTTACCGAGTGGCAAGCGCGCCGTGGCATTCAGCGACGCCGAGAAAATTCTCGGATCGGTGTTGTCGAACGCACCGAACGAATTGCCGTCGTGCTGGTTGTACTCCAGATCCAAGCGGAAGCCTAACAAGTGTTCCGGTCGATGCCAGCCTATCGGCACGGCGATGTTCAGCCCACGCTCGTAGCCGACATCCTGAAATGTTCCGGTCGGCGTGCTAGGCCCGGCCGCCAACCCGATATACCACCCACTTCCGTTGAAGAGATAGCGGTTGCGCATCCGCTCCTGGCGCAGCTGTTCGGCACGAGCGATGGAGTCGGCCCGCGCGATCGAGTCGGCGCGTGCGCGTTCGATCGCAGCGACGGAGTCCGCGCGCGCCTTTTCTACAGCGGCGATTGAATCCGCACGTGCGCGTTCTACGGCGGCGACGGAGTCCGCGCGCGCCCGTTCAGCGGCGGCGATGGAATCGCGCCGCGCTTGCTCCATACGAGCGCGTGCAAGGGAATCTTCGCGCGCTATCGAATCCGCACGCAGACGATTCAGATCAACTTGGCCACGCGATTCGCGCTTCGTAATCGGCACGCGCTGCTGCGACCTAACGGGACGAGCACGCGTGGTATCCGTCTTGGTGGTATCCTGCGCCGGCGCGGAGCTGGCGATGCCGAACGATACGACGGCAACGCCGAGCATCGGCCACGCGCGGAAAACACTGGTTCTCATACCGTACCTCCAAAGGGCGCCGCGCACTCGCTAGGCAGCGAGCAGCGCGGCTGATCGAAAATGACTCAAGACTGTGTTCGCACGATGTGTGCCTTCGCGATCTCGCGACGCGCCCGGTTCAATGGGCGCGCACAAGATGGATGAGCTGTACTTGTCTCTATCGTTCCGCGCAGGCTGCGCAGCGCGTACTTCGCGCACAGCTCCGCTTCGCGCTGTAGTAGTGCAAAGCGCGTGCACCGGGGCGCGCCCTGCTGCCAGCCTCTACTACGGATTCCCTGAGACGAGCCCGTCGTTACTGGTTAGGCGCGCCGCAACGATCGATCAGCCTCGCGCGGCGAGTCCGGGACGGCGTTAGGCGACGCAGCGCTCCACGCGGTCGGCGTCCGCCAAGACCACGTCGATGGCGGTTCCCGCGCCAACATGGCTGGCCAGCTCCACACAGCCGCCGGATTCCTTCACGATGGCGGCCACCGTCGGGAGGCCGAGGCCGGTTCCGCGCTCCGATTTCGTGGTAAAGAACGGCTCGAAGATGTGCGACCGCGTCACGTCGTCGATTCCAGTGCCCGTATCCTTCACGCGCAAGCGCACCACGGGACCGCGCAGTTTACATCCGACGGGAGCTGTCGCGGTCGTGTAATTCAGCCGACACGTGCTGATAACGATGGTTCCTTCGCACGGCATAGCGTCCCGTGCATTGAGCAGCAGGTTCAGGAGGACCTGCTCGATCTCGCCGCGATTGACCACAACTGGCGCGCCGCTGGGTTCAAGCTGCGTGATCAGGCGCACCTGCCCTGGTAGGAAGAGACGCGCCATCCGCGCGACGTCTTCAACGACGTCGTTGAGTTCAATGCGCGTGCGCTGCGTCTGGCGGTGTCGGGAGAGCTCAAGGAGGTGTTTAGTGAGACTGGAGCCGTGCTGAATCGCGGTCTGGATGCTCTCGAGATCGCTGCGCAGCGCATGTCCGGGGGCCACGCTTTCCAGCAGCATCGATGTCGCGGAGCCGATTACTGCGAGCACGTTGTTGAAATCGTGCACGAGTCCGACGGCGATGAGCGCGACGAGGTGCAAGCGCTGCAGCTCGTCTTGCGTACGCGTGACCGGCGCAGCAGCAGAGGGCGCGGAGGGATGTGTTTCTGTGGTAGGAAGGCGCGACGGCAGTGCGATATCGCGTGCCGCGATTGTCAGCGCGACCACGCTGCCATTGCGCACCACAGGCACACCGACAGTTTCGAACCAGCGCCGTGTTCCGTCGGGGAGCTGGGTCAGCAGCAAGCGGCGTCGCGCGGAGTCGCTCGGCGTTAGGCGTTCGAGCCAAGCCCTGGCTTTGTGGCGCAGGGTGGGCTCCAGCATGTCGACGATGTTGCGGCCGATGAAGTCGTCAGCCGGGAGGCTGTGTGGTGGGCGGCTGATGAAAAAGATCGTCCCGTCCAACCGCACCTGCAGAACTGTTGCCGAAGTTAGGCTGCTTATGGCGCGCCAGAGATCGCGCGCGTCACCGTAGGGCGGCGGGTCGCCGCTCTCTTCGACGGCAGCCGCCGTCTGCTCCATATTGATCTCAACCCCTGCCGCAACGCGGCGCGACATCAGGCCGCAGCAACCCGCGTAGGGCGCGCAGCACCAAGACCACCCGATTATAGAACTGCGTTCT
Source organism: Gemmatimonadota bacterium (assembly GCA_040753195.1). Lineage (GTDB taxonomy): Bacteria > Gemmatimonadota > Gemmatimonadetes > Gemmatimonadales > Gemmatimonadaceae > DASYRX01. Next base: position 6,319 of record JBFMFA010000117.1, read on the forward strand.
AGCGCCGGTAGAATATCGTTCTATATTTGCCTTGTCAACCGGTCGAGGCTGCTGCCGTCCCCCAATGATGCCCCGAACCAAACGACCCCGTCGTGTTCATACAGACGCGCGCGAAGACATTCTGCGCGCGGCGGCGCGCCTGTTCGTAAAGAAGGGGTACGAAGCGACGACGATGCAGGACATCGTCCGCGCCGCTGAGACGTCCATCGGGAACGTCTACTTCTATTTCGAGAACAAAGAAGCGCTTGCGTGGACGCTGCTCGAGGAGGCGGCTACGTCGTCGTGGGAATGGACGGACGAAGCTGTCGCCACGGTACCTCCAGGGCCGGAGCGTCTCGCCGTGATGGTCATGGCGAATGCAACGAATCTCCTCGGCATGAATGCGGGACTGACGAAGATTCTCCTGCTGGGCGCTACGACGAAGACCCTGCGTGAACGCGTCGCTGAAAAATTCGCGCTGCGCATTCGCGAGTACATCAACGCCAACGCTGCCGCTTTCTCCAGCGATCAACTCGATTGGGTGGTCGCGGCCTGGATCGGCGCGGCACGCAACTGCATCGAACAGCGTCTTAGCGGCAATTTGACGGGTGAGCCACTGGAAATCGGTGCCTTCGTCGTGCGATGGAATCTGCGCGGGCTCGGCGTGCCCGAGAAAGAAATCGATGCGGCGATCGCGACGGGGACGCGCGTGGTGGCGCTGTGGGACGCGCAGCGGAGCGGGGAGCACCGCGCCCCACACTTCCCCGTGTCCAAGACCGTCCTGCGTGCGTAGTTGACACGTCCACGGACGACCGTCACGAATTGTGCTGAGCGCCGCGGATACTCGCGGCCGAAGATGAGCCTAACGCGCAGGAGCGTGGAGGCGTGGTACTGCCGCGTCGAGGGGCGTTGAGATGCGCTGAAAGCCTAACTGCTAGTTGCTAGTTGTTCGGTGTTGACCTGGCAACTAGCAACTAGCAACCAGCAACTACATCGCGGGCCAGAGCCAGCCGAACGTCCCACCGGTCAGCAATCCATATAGCAGCCCGTCGGCCATATTCCTGAGCGTCGTGCCCCAGTTCTTTTTGTACCAGATCGACTGTGGGATGTACGCGAGGCAGTAGCCGGCGAACGCCACCGTCCCAGCGATGCGCATAACGACGATGTACTCTGTACCCGGCGGCAGCGTGCGCCCTGCCACGTAGCCGGCAAAGACGCTGACGAGAACGCTGAAGAGGAACCACTGCATCAGCTGCGGCCCCATGTTCCACTGGCCGGGCGGGAAAAACGTCGCCGCGAACGCCGGTCCCCGTTTGATCTTGTCCAGAAACTCTGGTGTCTTCATCTCAGCCGTACTCGACGGGCGCGGTGCCATGTAGTCGCCGGGAGCAATGTTGAACGGCCGCAGGGCGTCGAGCACGGCATCCTGCTGCGGCAGCGCTTTGTAGTCATTCTGATGGTAGCGCAGCACCATGTGCACAATCGAGCTGGCGATGAAGACGAAGACCGCCGAAGCCAGAATGGGAATCCACAGCGACGAGAGGGGGACCATGCGACCTCCGGGTGAGGGCGGTAAAGGGACACCT
>JBFMFA010000118.1:0-7870 GCA_040753195.1 Gemmatimonadota bacterium
CCAACAGAGGGAGCCTAGCTGATCTTTGCCGCGGGACCTCTGGATATCAAGCGTGAGGCAACTGCTTCAAAGATAAACCCAGTCAGGTTGGCGATTTGCCACACGCCAAGAAGCAGCGCCACCGATACAGCATTACCACGTGTCTTGAGCGGCGTTCCGGCGCGACGCAGGAACTGCGCGTGAAAGCTGAGATCGCGGGCGAAGCGGCCCTGACCGCGCCGGCGCAACGCGGCATGGTAGCGCCAGGCACCTCGGCCGTACCGAAAGTGCTGCGCCCAGAAGCTGCTCAGCGTGAGGTGGTGCGCGTGCGCGACCTGCGCTTCCGGCGCGTACACCAGCTCGTGACCGCTTTCACGCCAGCGCGCGCAGAGGTCGCGATCTTCGGACGCGATCGCAAAACCGGGATCGAAAGCGCCGAGCCTAACGAGGCCTTCTCGCGTAGCCGCGAGGTTGTTCGTCGCAAAGAACTGCGCCGAGCCGTCGGGGTTGTGGTGGGAATAGGCGAGGTCGTGAATGAGCTGACTGGTGATCGCGAACGGATTTGACGTCAGCGCGTTGTGCACCTGGCCGCCGACGAGGCGTTCGCCGGTACACTCGAAGCGGCGCGCCAGCGCGCCAAGCCACTCGGGGGCGGCGCGACAGTCATCGTCGGTGAAGGCCACGATCCGGCCACGCGCCTCGGCGATGCCGCGATTGCGTGCTGCGGCGGGGCCCTGTTGCTGCTGACGGATCAAGCGGACGTGCAGCCGGTCGCGGAACGCATGGACAACGTCGTCCAGCGTCTGCGCGCTCCCGTCGTCTACGACGATCACCTCGAAATCGTCGCGAGGATACGCCTGTTCCGTCAGAGCAGTTAGGCACTCACCGAGTTGTGTACGCCGGTTGCGCGTTGGGATGATGACGGAGATCGTCGGCGCGGCCGCCCCCGGCGTATCGCTCACTCGGCGAAGACCTCGCGCCGATCGCGCGCGGTGACGTGCCGAATCCTGTAACACTCGAAGTGCGCGAGCCGTCCACGGCTCTCGCCGGCGCCGGCAGCATACCCGACCATCTGGCCTAACGCGTCTGCTCCGAGTCCGATGAGCATTGCGGGCAACGACAACACGAACCAGCGCCGCAGTTCCGGCGTCCGAGCGTTGCGCGCCGTGCGCGCCGCGCGGACGAACGGAATCAGCGGTGCGCCGAGGACATACAGCAAGCGTTTGGCCTGACTCATGCCTTTGCGCCGTTCAGCCGCGAATGCGCGACCGTTGAGCCACGACACCGGGAGCCAGGAGGACCATAACGAGAAGTTCGTGTGCGCCACCCGCGCCCCCGGTTCCAGGCGCAGTCGGTGGCCACGCGCGCGCAGCTCCCAGTGCAGCACGGTCTCCACATTCATCAGATCATCGAGACGATCGCCAAATTGGAGGAGGACGTCGCGCTTGTAGCTGGTATTGTGGCCCGGCAAAAAGTCCCGATCACTGGAATCCACGGGTTCGAGCCACGGGCCATAGCCGATGAAGAGATCGGCCCAGCTGACGAGCGAGGCGGGGTTGGCGTTGCGCACGCCGGGGCCTACAGCGGCCCAGGGCCCCTCGTGCGCGCGGATGAGATGCTCGGCCCACTGCGGATCCGGGAAGCAATGATCTTCGGCGAGGACGACGACCGGGGCCGAGGCGGCGCGTACGCCGGCGGCATTGGCGGCGCCTAACGAGCGAAATTCGCCTAACTCGACGATTGGGTGGTGCCGGAACCGCGCCAGGACCGCGGGGTCGGCGGCGAGCGCGGCGCGGCTCGTCGCCACCAGCACCAGTTCGATCGCGTCGTGGGCTGTTTGTGCACTCAGATGCTCGAGCGTCTTCCGGATAGCGCCGAAGTCGCCCGGTGTGGCCAGGATCACCGACAGTGCCGGAGCGCTGTCTGGTGCTGCCGCCGTACCAGTTAGGGGCATGGTCGCATGATGGATGCGCCGCGCTCGATCGACAACCCCAAGCGCGTGCAATTGCAGCGATCTGTTCACGTCTCTACGTTGTGCGCCGCTCTGACAATAGATACCTCCGCTTGCCATCGCCCACTGTCACAATGACCAACGGAGTACGACTCGCCTTCTTCGGCTGCGGTCGTGCAACCACGGATCTGCACCTTCCCGCGCTGCGGGAAAATACCGACATAGCCGTCGTTGCACTTTGCGACAACGATAGAGATCGCCTGCGTCTGGCGGGACAGGCGGCGCCGCAGGCGCGGCGTTATGCGTCGCTCGGCGAAATGCTCGGCGATGAGGCGATTGATGCGGTTGCCGTTTGCACGCCCCCGTCAGAGCGTCTGCAACACGTGAACGCCGTGCTCGATGCGGGGAAGCACCTCTTTGTCGAGAAGCCGCTCGCGCTGACGCTCGCTGATTGCAGCGCCATCGTTGCGCGCGGGAAGGGGAGCGATCGCGTTGCGGTGGTCGGCTTCAACATGCGGCAGCATCGGCTGCTGCGCGCGGGACGCGACGTGCTCAAAACCGGTGTGCTCGGTACCATCGAGGTCGTGCGTTGCACGTTCACGACGGACATTCGCCTAACGCGACGGTTGCCGGCATGGCGCGACGTGCGGCAGTCCGGTGGCGGTGTTATCTCAGAGTTGGCCACGCATTACTTCGATCTGTGGCGCTGGCTGCTCTCAGAGGAAGTCGACGAGGTCATCGCGCTGAGCCGCACAGTCAGCAGCGACGACTCTGCGGCGCTGGTCTCCGCGCGCCTTCGCAGCGGCGCGCTTGCCACGCTGGCGATGAGTGAGCGCACGACGCCCATGCAGGAGATCGAGGTCATGGGGGATCGCGGCAGGATGCACCTCTCGCTGTACGATTTCGACGGTCTCGCCGTCATTCCGAGGGGGCGCGCGCCGGGATCCGTTGCGGCTCGCATTCACTCCATTTTGCGTACGCTGCGCGCGCTTCCGGACGGTGTGCGGGGGCTACGGAGCGGTGGCGACTACCACCAGACCTATACGGGCGAATGGCGTGCCTTTGCCGACACGATTGTGCGTGGTGCGCCGCCGGCGGCGACGCTGGAAGACGGAGCGGCGGCGGCCCAGATCGCGCTAGCCGCCGCCGCATCAGCCGCCACTGGCGGCTGTATCCACATCCACGAGTTCGTTAGGCAGCCTTAGCGTCGCCCCGAGCCGCTCGCGTCGGTGAGGATCATCCGGCCGCCATCGTAGCCGAACTTCACCTTTGCCACGGCCTGCAGCGAATCGACCATCTGCTTCGACTCGGCGATTGTCGCCTTCAAGGTGACTGGCCGGGTGAGCAGGGCTTTGTCCCGGACATTGAGCTCCATGTTGTACCAACGGCGGATGCGTTTGATCGCCTCGCCGAGCGGCTGATTCGTGATCGTTAGGTTTCCCTCGGTCCAGCTGAATGCGTCCGCCAACTCCTCTGCCGTCGCGTCGCGGATGGCTCCAGCGGAATCGACGATGACACCCTGGCCGTCGGCGACGTCGCGCGAGCCCGAAGGGCTGGTGACCTGTGCCGTTCCATTTTTCACTCGTACGGCCGTCCAGTTGTCGGTCGTAAACGCATGGACGCCGACTGTGCCGTTGCTGGAGGTCACCGAGACTGTGCGCGCGCGGATGTCGAGTGGTGGGTCCGCGTTAGGCGGCGGCGTCAACTCCACAGTGCCGTCGAGCTGCACAGCGCGCCAGCGCTGGCCGTACCCCGGCGGGACAATGAGCTTGGTGTCCGCGCCCAGGTTCAGCTGCGTGCTGTCTTCGAATGTGGTTTTGGCGGTCTGACCGGCCTTGGACGTGTAGCTGGCAACGTCGGGTGACTGGAACGCCTTTTCGAGCGCCGCGGCGTCGCCGGCCCGGTTGAGGTACCACAACAAACCGGCACCGACAACGAGAAAAAGGATGACACCAATGATCGGCCCAGTTTTGGATTTCGGTTGACCGATGGCATCGAGTCCATGATGCGGAACTGGCATTGCGAAGACTCCGTGAGGATGGCTGTATCGGTTAGGTGCGCCAGAGCTTACGCGACTGAATCCCGCTCGTCGAGGGCGATCAGATGTGATCCGTCCCTACCGTGGCCGGACTCACACGCCGGTCGGCCTGCTCCTCCCACGTGCGACTCACCATCTCCTTGGAGCCAAGCCCCACGGCGAGCGCCATCGCGAAGACGATACCGCCGAAGAGTATCGCGAAGGCGAGCTTCAGTACATCGCCGCCGATGCTCAGGTGATCCAGGGCCATCGCGACAGCCAAGACGAGGATCATCCACTTCACGCCGGCGCTCAGCAGCCGCGCCGACTGAATCTGCATGTTCACGGCCCCGATGAGGACCGTGCGCGCCAGGAAACGGGCGAGCACCCCGCCGAGCAGCACGAGGATCACCGCGACAAATACGTTAGGCAGGTAAAAGAGGACGCGTCCCATCATCGCCGACATCTGATTGGCGTCGATCGCGGCCAGGCCGATCAGTAGCCCCAGCAGGATCACAATCCAATACGCGAAACGCGCGACGAGCAGCGAGGGACTTTTTGCGGGCGACCATTCCGCCACCGGCGAGAAGCCTAACGTTTCCAGCCGGTCGTCGAAGCGCATCGCGCGCAAGAGACGCCACAACAACCACCGCACGGCCACGGCCAGTAGAGTCGCGACGATCAACGCGAGTACGAGCGCAGCGGCACCGGGAAGGATGCTCGCCAGCCCGGCAAGCACGCGGCTCGCTGACTCATTCAATGCCTGTCCGACTTGCGTCCACATGAGCAGTTCTCCTTGGCTACGGCGTAAAGCGATCCGGCCAACGCCAGCGTGAAATGAGATACGGTTTCTCCGTTTCGAAGATCACGCACAGCGAGTCGATGTGATCCTCCAGGGCGGCGGCGTCAAGCCCCGACAGCTGCTGCACGAATGACGCGATCCACGCCCAGAACAGCGGCGTGAATGCACTCAGCAGGTGTTCCCGTCCGATGCGCCGCTGATGAAACGCGAGCGCAAAGTCATACACCAACCGGGCCCACAACTCGTTGGGAAGTGTAAACTCCGCGTCGCGCACGCGCGCCAGCTTGCGCAATTGATGCAGCGACGTTGGCGGCAGCGCGACGCTCCAGATCTCGTGCAAATTGGCGACGCCGAGCCGGAAGGCCTCCAAACACTGCCTAACGTCAAAGGGGAGCGCTTCCGCTTCCGGTGCGTCCGGCGTGCCGAAGGTGTCGATGGCTTCGGAGCCGCGGATCTTCTGCCAGACCGCCTCGGTGCGTTCAACAGACGTGAAGAGGCTGCCAAGCACGCTCGGCAGCGCGTCGCGCATGTCCAGCGCCGCACCCGGCTCAGACGACGACGCGGGCCCGCGGGAACCCAGATACGCCTGACATACTCGTGCTCCGGCCGCCAGCGCCTGTGTCGTAACCCAAAAGTCGATCCCCATCCGCGCCACATCGCCGCGCCAGGCGTCCAGCGCCACCAGCCGGTCGACGAACCGAGCGGAGCACGCGAAGTCTCCGGCCAGCGGCTGTCGCACCCGTTTTCCGAAAAGGGCACGCGTCAGCGGATATGCGACGGCGCTCGTTATGGTCCCTGAGTATGCGCCACGTCGATACAGCGGAGCCACGAAGTCGTAGCTGTCCTGAACGATCGGCTTTACCAGACGCGCGATCGCCTCGGCAGCGGGTGAACCAGCATCGGCGTCGATGATGCCGCATGCTTTTGCGCGTAGCCGCTGCGCCAGCTCGAACACCACGCGGCAGGCGTTCCCCTTGGCAGGCTTCACATACTGTGGCGTCGCCAAAGGGATGACGCCGTCCGCCGGCTGTACGAGCTGCAGTACCTGCGGCTCGCTTCCGTTCGACGACGCCTGGAGTGCCGCAAGGTCGACGGTTCCATCCTTGGAGCCGCCGTCGACGTGCACGATGATGCTGCGCAAAGACGAGAAGCTGTCATGCAGCCCCGCTTGCGCCGCGCTCATCACTTCCCCGACAGTGGCGGCATTATTGAAGGTGGGAATGCCAACTACAATGTCCGCCGTGCCGATGGTCCCAAGCCGTCGCTCGATCTCCTGCGGCAGCGCATCCATAACGCTGCATTTAGATCATCTCGGTCGCCCGCGTCAACAGTGATTATGGCAGACAGCATCCACGCATGAACCCGCTCGACGGCGCACCCGATCCGCTCTGGTATAAGGACGCGGTCATCTACGAACTACACGTGCGAACCTTTGCCGACGGCAATGATGACGGCGTCGGAGATTTTCGCGGGCTCATTCAGCGCCTCGATTATCTGGCCGAGCTCGGCGTCACGTGCATTTGGCTCTTGCCGTTCTTTCCATCGCCGTTGCGCGACGACGGGTACGACATCGCCGATTATTTGAGTGTGCATCCGGCGTACGGTACGCTGGATGACTTCCGGGAATTCCTGCATGCCGCGCACGAGCGAGGCATGCACGTGATGATCGAGTTGGTGATCAATCACACCTCCGATCAGCACCCCTGGTTCCAGCGCGCTCGTCAGGCGCCGGTCGGCACTCCCGAGCGCGACTTTTACGTCTGGAGCGACACGCCAGACAGGTATCGTGGTGTGCGTATCATCTTTACCGACACGGAGAAATCGAACTGGACGTGGGACGACCGCGCGGGCGCGTACTACTGGCACCGCTTCTTTTCGCACCAGCCGGACCTCAATTACGACAATCCGCTCGTGCTCGAAGAGATTCAGCGCGTCTTGCACTTTTGGCTGGACATGGGTGTGGATGCGCTGCGCCTCGACGCGATTCCATATCTCGTCGAACGCGAGGGGACCTCGTGCGAGAACGTTCCGGAGACGCACAGCGTCATCAAGCGCATTCGCGCCGATCTGGACGCCTCGTACCGCGGCCGCATGCTACTGGCCGAGGCCAACCAGATGCCTAACGAAGTGCGCGATTACTTCGGGGATGAAGACGAATGCCACATGGCATTCCACTTCCCATTGATGCCGCGGCTCTTTATGGCGTTGCGCAGCGAAAACAGGCAGCCGCTCGTGGACGTCATGGCAAAGACCCCGAGCATTCCGTCGTCCTGCCAATGGGCGCTTTTTCTGCGCAATCACGACGAGCTCACCCTGGAGATGGTGAGCGACGACGAGCGCGACTACATGTATCTCGCCTACAGCGCGGACCCACGCATGCGCGTGAACGTCGGGATCCGTCGCCGGCTGGCCCCGCTCCTGGAGAACAACCGCCGGCGCATCGAGCTGCTGAACAGCATCCTTCTCTCCTTCCCCGGGACGCCGATCATCTACTACGGCGACGAAATCGGGATGGGCGACAACATCTATCTCGGCGATCGCCACGGTGTGCGCACACCAATGCAGTGGAGCGCCGATCGCAACGGTGGGTTTTCCCGCGCAACCCCGTCGCGCCTATCGAGTCCCGCCATCATGGACCCGGTGTACGGCTATGAAGTGATCAACGTCGAAGCACAGCGGGACGATCCATCCAGCCTGCTCAGCTGGATGCGGCAGATGATCAAGCTCCGCCGGCTATTCAAGGTTTTCGGCCGCGGGACGATGGATCTGCTCGCACCGAGCAACGCCAAGATCGTGGCGTACGTTAGGCAGCACGAGGACGAACGCGTGTTGTGCGTGGCGAACCTGTCACGCTTCGCGCAGCCCGTGTCACTGGAGCTGCCGAATCTGGCCGGCGTAACACCGATCGAAATGCTGGGCTACGTGGAGTTCCCCAAGATTAGTGAGGCGCCGTATTGTCTGTCGCTGGGGCCGTATGGGTTCTTTTGGTTCGAGCTGCACTAGTCGGGGTAGCAGGAACCTTGACTGACCTTATTGCCCAACCCTCATTTCCGACCATGAGATCCGTTGTCTTTTTGGCTCTTGTATCAACTCTAAGCACGCCGATTCAGGCGCAGGATAC
>JBFMFA010000119.1:0-7860 GCA_040753195.1 Gemmatimonadota bacterium
AGCCGCTCGCTGTGGCGTATCAGGTGAAATGGCGTCGCAACGACAAACCGGCGGCTGCATACGGGTTTGCCTTTTGCATGCGTTCGCTGGCGGCGCCGCACCTCGACAAGGTGATGCACCACTACCAGATCCTCCCGCCGTCGGTTACGCATGGCGCACCTAACGACTCGTTGTTTTCCGTGATCGTGCGTGACGGTTCCGGCAACGAGTTGTACCGCTCGGCGCGTCAGTACCCGCAGATTTATACCGGGGAGAATAAGCTCAATTACCTGGGTGGTGTAGTGACCACCGTGGCACTCAACCCTCCGATCGTCGAATCGCTCATGATCGGGGGTCTGCCACGATCGCGTCTTCCGCTCGTTCTCGGCGTGCTCTTCCTCGCCGTGGCCATGGTCGCGATCGCGCTGCTGCAATTGCGGCGCGAGTGGGAGCTGGCGCGCTTACGGTCGGGCTTCATCGCGAGCGTGTCGCACGAGCTGCGCACGCCGCTCGCCCAGATCCGCATGTTCGCGGAGACGCTGCGCCTGGGGCGCGTGCGCAACGACCCCGAACGCGACCGCTCCCTGCGCATCATCGACCAGGAGTCGCGCCGCCTAACGCACCTCGTGGAGAACATCCTGCAGTTCTCGCGGGCGGAGCGCAACGCGATGCAACTCTCCCTGCAGCGGAGCGAGTTGGCTCCGATCGTGCGCGAGGCGATCGACGCATTCGCGCCTATCGCGCGCTCTCGCGGTGTCTCGATCAATGCGTCCGTCGACCCGCGGCTGCACGGCATGGTCGACCCCGACGGGCTGCGTCAGATCCTGCTCAATTTGATCGACAACGCCGTGAAGTACGGTCCATCGGGTCAGACGATCAACCTGGCGTTAGGCAGTACCCCGAGCGGTCTGATCCTCACCGTCGAAGACGAGGGCCCCGGCATTCCCGCCGAGGAACGTGATCGGGTGTGGGCGCCGTTCTATCGGCTCCCGACCGACGCGGAAGGCTCGGTTGGCGGCTCTGGCATCGGTCTGTCGGTTGTGCGCGATCTCGCCGACCGCATGGGTGGGCACGCGTACGTGACCGGTCGCCGCGACGGCAAGCCGGGCGCGCGTTTCGTGGTGGAGCTGCGCTGCGACCCGGAGGGCGCCGCGGCGACGGCCGGCAGCACCGCGAACGGAGGTTCCGCCTAACGCCGATGCCGACGCGAATACTGGTCGTCGAGGACAATCCAGACCTGGCCTACGGTCTGCGCAATAACCTGGAGATCGAAGGGTACGAGGTGGATGTCGCGGGGGACGGTCCGACCGGCATCGAGCGCACGCGGGCGTGGCGGCCGGACCTGATGATCCTCGATCTCATGCTCCCCGGCCTGGATGGCTATCGCGTGCTGCGGACCATCCGCGCGGAAGGGTTTGACCACCCCACGCTCATTCTCACCGCGCGTGGTGAAGAGAGCGACAAGGTCATGGGGTTCCGCCATGGAGCGGACGACTACGTCACCAAACCGTTCGGCGTGTTGGAGCTGATGGCGCGCGTGGAAGCCCTGCTGCGCCGTGCCGCAAAGCAAGGCACCCGCCTGCCAGATGGCGTCGTTAGGTTCGGAGACGTCGAGGTGGAGCGCGGGTCGCGGACGGTGCGGCGCCGCGGCGAGTGCGTCTACCTCGCACCACTGGAATACGATCTTCTGCTGGCGCTCTACGAGCGTAACGGCGATGTGGCCTCGCGTCACGAGCTGATGCGACAGGTGTGGGGACATCAGGCCGACGTCGTCAGCCGCACCGTTGATACCCATATCCTCGAGCTGCGCAAGAAGCTGGAAGACGATCCGGCTCGGCCGCTGCACATTCTGACGGTTCGCAAGGCGGGGTATCGTCTCGCGCGCTGACGCGCGTCGTTGCCTGACGAGTCGCACACAGCAATCACACCCAGGATGAACGGCGCGGGCACCTGCACCGCGCGTTGCACGTCTACGTTGCTCGCTCCTGCTCGCGATGGAGCGCAGCATGCGAAGCGAATCGTTGTCTATCGCGGGCCTGACGCTCGTGATGCTGGTTGCGCCCGTGTCCGTGTCGCGCGCGCAAGGAATGAACGGCGGTACGTCCGGCGGCGCGCGACGCAGCATCAGCGCTCGCCCGGAATCCGTAGGAGTCGTTAGGCGCCCGTCTATCGTCGTCGATGGCCGCCTGGACGACGTGGCGTGGCTCGGCATGGCTGCCGCCGCCGATTTCGTCCAGCAGCGCCCACAGCCTGGCAGCGCGTCACGTAAATCGAGCGAGGCGCGCGTTTGGGTCGACGGAGCCGCCCTCTACGTCGGTATGCGGCTCTTCGACGCCGAAGACTCTATCGTCGCGCCAGTCGCACGGCGCCCCGCGGACGTGTATTCAGACTGGGCGTACATCTATATCGACAGCTACGACGACCGCCGCAGCGCCTTTCACTTCGCGGTCAATCCGCGCGGCGTGCAACGCGACGCGCAAGTCACCAATGACGAAGAGTGGCAGCAGGACTTTGGCTGGAACGCGGTGTGGCAAGCGGCAACCACCCGCGATTCGTTAGGCTGGACGGCTGAGTTTCGTATCCCACTCTCGCAGCTGCGGTTTGCCAATAGCAGCGGCGCGGCGGCCTGGGGGATCCAGTTCGGCAGACATATCGCACGGTTCAACGAACGCTCGTACTGGTCGCCCATTCTCCCGGATCGCGCGGGGTTCGTCTCGCAGTTCGGACGGCTCACCGACGTCCGCCTCAATGGAGCGTCACGCCGTCTGGAATTGATTCCTTACACGCTCGCGCAGATGACCACGCGCACGATCGACGCCGGCAACCCGCTGGCGCGGGCGCGCGAGCCGCTGGCTACCATCGGCGCCGACGCCAAATGGAGCCTAACGCCGGACTTCACGCTGACCGCCACACTCAACCCCGATTTCGGCCAGGTCGAGTCCGATCCGTCCGAGGTGAATCTCACGGCCAGTGAGAGCTTCTTCCGGGAGCAACGCCCGTTCTTCCTCGAAGGCGCCGAGCTTTTCAGCGTGCCGCTGGCGAACACGTGGACGTTTGGTCCTCAGCAACTGTTTTACTCGCGCCGCATCGGTCGGTCGCCGCAACTCGATGATCCCGACAGCGCCGCGTACGTCGATCGGCCCGGCGCCACGGATCTCCTCGCTGCCCTCAAGCTCACGGGGAAAACACAGAACGGGTTGTCGTTCGGGTTGTTGAGTGCAACGACGGACGAGATGCGAGCAAGCGTTGTGTACGAGGACGGCCGTCGCGGGCGAGCCGTGGTGGAACCACTCACGCAGTACACGATGGGTCGGCTGCAGAAGGACTTTCGCAACGGTGAGAGCTTCGTCGGCGCTGTGGCCACGTCTGTCATGCGCGACGACAACGCGTCGACGTTGCGGCGCTCGGCATTTGTAGGCGGCGTCGACTTCCGGCACCATTTCCTGGGACGGAGCTACCGACTCGGCGGATCGCTGTTAGGCAGCAACGTTCGCGGCACTCGCGAAGCGATAACTGAAACACAACGCCACAGCGTGCACTATTTCCAGCGCCCCGACGCCGATCATCTACAACTCGACTCCACGCGGACGTCGCTCGGCGGGTTGTCCGCCGACCTGCGCCTGACGAAGATGGGAGGCGCCTTGCGCTGGGGAGCCAACGCGCACGTCGTGACCGCAGGGTTCGAGGCGAATGATCTCGGCTTTCACAGCCGCAGCGACCTCTTCGAGACCACGGGTTGGGTCGGCCGCGTTTTCTACACAGGTCCACGCGGCATCCGCAACTGGGAGGCCTGGCTCAACTACTGGGGCGCATGGACGTTAGGCGGCGAGCGTGAGAAGGTCGGTCAGAGCTTGTGGACGCGCGCCGAGTTCACGAATTACTGGAATGCTGAAGGTTCTATCGAGGTGCAGCATGCCGGCCGCGCGATGACCGCGCTCCGGGGGGGCCCGGCGCTGCACACGCCACAGCGGGTCATGGGGTTCGCCTCCCTAACGAGTGACGCCCGGCGGAGCATTGTGGCGCGCGTGGGCGTCAATGCCGCGCACGATGTCGGTGACGCCGGATCGAATGTGAGCATCTTTTCGCAGCTGACCCAGCGGCTCGGCGACAAGGCGCAGATCGTTTTTGGTCCCAATGTCATGTGGTGGCGCAATCCGCAGCAATACGTGGATCGCGTAGGAACACGTTACATCGTCGGCGACGTCCGTCAGACCACCACATCGCTCACCACGCGGGTGGACTACTCGTTTACGCCGCGCCTCTCGCTGCAGTTCTACGCGCAGCCCTTCCTCAGTGCGGGCACATACGGAAGGCTTGGCGAAGTGACGGACGCACATTCGCTCGACCCGGAGCGTCGTGTCACACGTTTCCAGCCTAACGAACTAACTCAGGTCGGCGACGACTGGCGGGTCAGCCAGGGTGGTTCGAGCTTTCTCTTCGGCCGACCAGACTATGCGTTCAATGAATTTCGCTCGAACTCTGTGTTGCGCTGGGAATATCGGCCTGGATCAACGCTCTTTCTGGTCTGGAGTCATGGCCGCAGCGCCGATGGCCGCGCGGAGCCGTTCAGCATGCGCCGCCAGATGCGGGAGCTGACGGAGACGCGCGGCGATCACGTCTTCTTACTCAAAGTCAGCCACTGGCTGGGAAGATAGAAAGTAGTTGATAGTTGATAGCGAGTCGCTGCTACCACCCTGCTATCAACTATCAACTATCTTGAGCCTCGCAGCCTCATCGTCGGGGATGTCGAGCACCATGCGCAACATGGCTGTTGAGTAGACCTTCCCCTGTGCATCCGTCTTGAGCGACAGCGTCCCGCCGCCGTTGAGCGCGCCGTGCAAAAGGAAGTTCAGCGCTTTGAGGTTAGGCAGCTCGAACCGCTCTACACTTCCCGTGATCATCCCGCTGAAGTGGTTTGTCACGCGTTGTACCGTAAGTTCTCGCGCAAGCAGCGGATACCATTCAGGACGCAAGGCGATGACGCCGACGTTCGCCGTGTCCCCTTTGTCGCCCGATCGGGCATGCGCCAGGCGCAGGAGTGGGACCTTCATGACACCACCTCCACCACCGGCCTAACGACCGTTTTGTCGATGAGCGCCGGCCAGTAGGCGACGATCTCTTCCACTTTTGGTCGTCCACCGGCAAACCCCGTCACACTCGGTGGCCCGTTTAGCACCAGAGGCGCCAATTCACGCGTAAAACGCTCGACCGACGCTTCGTCCTCTGAACGGACGCCGATCCGGAGCTGGACCTCAGGATGATCGCTGCGCTTCTCCACCAACGGCCCGTGACACGCGGAGGCCCCCACGAATTCGGTGATCACCGCGTCGAGCGTTAGGCCAAGCCGGTCGATCCGTTCGCGCAGCACGCGATCGGCTGCCTCTGCTTTCCGGAGCGCGTCCGGCCATGCATACACAAGCGTGCCGACGGCCTTGTATCCGGCTCGATAGGCGATCGACACCTTGAGTTTGTCCGTTGGTGCGCGCCCCTTGATGCCGCTCACGCGCACGCGATCCTGCCCGGCGCTCTCCAGCTGGATCGTCGTAAAATCGGCGATCACGTCAGGCGTTATGTACGAATTGGGATCACCCATCTCGTACACCAGCTGCTCGGTCACCGATTGCACGGAGATGCGGCCACCGGTGAGCGGATGTTTCACGATGTCGAAGGTGCCGTCTGGCCGCGCGTCGACGATTGGGTAGCCGACGTTGGCGATGTCCGGGATCGACTCCCAATCGTACAGGCAGTTACCGCCAGAGCACTGCGCCCCGCATTCGATGATGTGGCCCGCCACAATCCCCGCCGCCAGCCGATTCCAGTCCTCGGCGTTCCAGCCGAACTCGTAGCGCAGCGGCGCCATCGTTAGGGCCGTGTCGGTCGACCGGCCCGTGATGACGATCTGCGCGCCTTTACCTAGCGCTTCGATGATAGGCCCGGAACCAAGGTACGCATTGGCGGAGAGAACGCGGTCGCGCACGCTGCTGAGTGCCTCACCGGTATCCATGTTGCGGAGCTCGTGGCCGGCGGCGATCAACTCGTCGATACGCCCGAGCAGGTCGTCACCGGTCACGACGCCAAGCGTGAGTTTCCCGCGCGCGCCGCGCTGCTGCGCCAGTTTGAGGATGGCCTGCGCACAGGAGGCCGGGTTCACGCCGCCGGCGTTGGCCACGACGCGCACGCCGCGATCCGTGACTGCCGGCAAAACCGAGTCCACCGCACCGACGAAATCGCGGGCGTAGCCTAACGCGGGGTCACGTTCCTTCTGCTTCTGCAGAATGGACATCGTGACTTCGGCGAGGTAGTCCAGCATGAGGTAGTCGACGTGCCCGCCTTCCACCTGACGCCGCGGCGCTTCCAGCCAGTCACCCCAGAAGCCCTGCCCCGCGGCCACTCGAACCGAAGATTTCATCGCACGGCCTCTGGTTGCGGCGGAAGCACAAACGCGCCGATGTGCGGCCCGCGATTGTGCATCGTAGTGCGCAGCGCCATGGCGAGCACCTCTCTGGTCTCCTCAGGATAGACGATGGCGTCGACGTAGCCGCGCGCCGCGGCGTACCGCGCGTCGAGCTGATGTTCGTAGTCCTCGCGCATCTCCTCGATCGACGCTTTGATTTCGTTAGGCGGCGCTGCACCGGCTCTTTTCGCGGCGTCCAACGCGGTGCCGTGCACCGCTTGAATCGCCGCGTCCCCTTCCATCACGCCCATGCGCCCGGTCGGCCACGTGAATATGAAATCGGGGTCGAATCCCTGCCCGGCCATCGCATAGTACCCCGCCCCTGACGCGTGATTGACCGTGAGCACGATCTTGGGAACGCGCGCGCATGACATCGCTTCCACGAAATGCGCGCCGGCGCGAATGATCCCTGAGTGTTCAGCTTCCGGTCCGACCATGAAGCCGGATACGTCCTGCACGAAGAGAATCGGCAACCCTTGTCGCTCACAGCGTTCAATGTAGTAGGCGACTTTCTCGGCGCTTTCCGTGTAGATGATGCCGCCAAAGCGAGGCTTCTCGCCCGGGCGTCCTTTAATGAGGCCGCGCTGGTTGGCGATGACGCCTAACGGGATCCCTTCGATGGTGGCGTCACCGCAAATCATCTCTTTGGCCAGATCGGGCTGGAACTCGTCGAGGCCATTGCCGTCCACGATGGCCTTCAGCACGTCATACATGTCGTAGGACATGCGATGATCGTTCGGCAGCACGTCGTACAGTGTGGCCGGCTCGTTTTCCGGCGCATGGGAATGCAGCGAATCCTGCTTGGGAGCTTCCGGCAGGCGTGCGACGAGATCGCGGATCTTGGCGAGGCAGGCATGGTCGTCAGGCACCGCGTAATGCGCCACGCCGCTCACCTGTGTGTGCGCCGAGGCGCCGCCTAACGTCTCGCCGTCGACAACCTGGCCCGTCGCCCCTTTCACGAGGTTGGGCCCGCCGAGTCCCATGAACGACGTCCCTTCCACCATCAGAATCACGTCGGACAGCGCGGGGAGGTATGCGCCGCCGGCGACACACGGTCCCATGACGGCCGCGATCTGCGGCACGCGCAGGTAGCGCCGCATGATCGAGTTGTAATAGAAAATGCGCGCCGCTCCGTACTGACCCGGAAAGACGCCGCCCTGATACGGCAGGTTCACGCCCGCCGAGTCGACGAGGTAGATGATCGGGATGCGGCAGCGCATCGCGATCTCCTGAGCGCGCAGCATTTTTTTGATCGTCTCGGGCCACCAGGAGCCGGCTTTTACTGTGGCATCGTTCGCGACGATCACCACCTCGCGCTGCTGCACATAGCCGACGCCGGTAACGACGCCGACGCCAGGTGCCTGGCCGTCGTACTGGTCGTAGGCGACGAGCAGCCCGATCTCGAGAAAACGCGCGCCAGGATCGCA
>JBFMFA010000120.1:0-7854 GCA_040753195.1 Gemmatimonadota bacterium
GCCTCCCTTGCACCGCCCCGCTTCTTGTTGATGCCGCCGAGCCGGGGGACGACAACAACACGGCGGCGATCATGCGGCGGGGGCAATGTGCATGCCCAGTGATCCAACGACGCCTAACGTTTTCGTGATCGCCGGGCACGGGAATCGCTTGATGTGGATCGCGACTAGTCACCGGGTGGGGGAGGATATGGCGACACGCATCACGTTCGACGTCTTCAGCGGACGTCCGAATCCAAGCGTCGTTGTGGACGGCCAGGAGGAGCGCGAGCTGCTGGAACGTATTGCCCCAGCGCGCGGCAAGGGCGCGGGCCGGGTTCGAGCGCTGCCTGAATCCACGTTAGGCTATCGCGGCCTGCTCATCGAGCAGCAGGCCGCACCCAAGCGTCTTCGAGGGCGACGGGTCACACCACTGCTCAGGCGCCCAGCGCGCGTCGTCGCCGGACTTTTGCGCAGCGGCGGATCGGAGTATCCCGTGCGCGATCCACTCGTTGAAGATTTTGTTTGCGGATCGACCGGCCCCATTCGCCTAACGGGCCTGGGTAAGGGATTCTCCGACCGCGTCCTCGAGGAGTTGCATCGCTACCGCGACACCATCACGCGGATCAAATGGCCCATCAAAGTCAAATGGCCCATCCGTTATACATGTCGCTGCGCGCCGCTGTGGGAACCTGCCTGGTGGAATGATGCCGGCCAGGTGCAGTTCAACAACAACTGCTACAACTATGGTACGAACTACCGGAGCGATACGTACGCGCAGCCCGGTCTGGCAAATGGAGCGATGTACGCAAGCATCACGTGTGCGGACGTTCTTGCCGGTGCTGTGGCAGACGCGCTCATCGACTGGCCGACGGCGCGCAATCGGTGCCCCAAGGAAGGACACCTCGTGGCGCTCGTTGTCGGTCCCAACTGGGACTTCCACTGGTACCGTAAAGGACGCAACGGACTATGGACGCACAAACCGGGCGGAACGCAGGCGACAAATCAGGATAACAGTGGGAACCTCATCACCGATCCACGCACTGCCGATCGTGGGAACTACACGGACTTCTGCACCTTTATGATCGTGATGCATGGCCATGTAAAGATCCAATGAGCGACGCCACATCCTGGAAAGCGGGCGCCCTGTTGTACTCGGGGCGCCCGGATCCAGCGTGGGATGTGGGTGAAAACGAAGCGCTGGCATGGGTCAAGGTCTTCGAGAACCTAACGATGACCCGAACGCCGGTGCCGAGTCAGTCGCGGCTGGGCTATCGCGGCGCGTGGCTGCAGGCGCCCGATGGGCGTCGCTGGAACGCTTTTCTCAGTGTGGTATGGCAGGATCGCGATCGGCGGCCGGATGTTGGGCGCGGGCTTGAGCAGCGGCTGCTCGAGACAGCACCGAGCGACGCGTTGCCTAACGGCTGGCGAGCGTGGCTGAAGTCACTGTAGTGCAACCTCAGAGAGCATTGAACACAGAGAACACAAATAAAAAGAGGACGCAGAGGTTTGTTGTTTGCCTCTGCGTCCTGAGCGTCCTCGGCGGTAAGAACCGTCGAGCTATTGTGGCGCGATCGTGAAGTCGATCAGAACGTCGGAAACAAACTTCGCGGTGACGACCATCCCGTCTTTCTTGTAGGTGCGCTTCATCACGGTCATCGCGCCCTCCTTCGCTTCACCCGCGCTCGACGCGGGACCTAAGAGCGCCTCAACATCCTTTAGGGACAGTCCCTTTTTCAGCGCCGCAAAGCCACCGGCGCCCGACCCGCCGGCTGCCACTGTCGTCGGAGCACCGAACTCGACGTACTGCGCCAGCGCTTTCTTCACTCCATCAGGCGTCAACGCTTCAGCCGTTAGGCCTTCGCGATAGCGGATGTTGAAACGGCTCCCACTCTCCAGACGCTTCACGCGCAGGTTCGCCTCGCGCGCTTCATTCGCCTGCGCCGCCTGCGCTTCCGCCGCCGCGTTCTCACGTTCGCGGGCCGCGCGCAGACTCGCTAACTCACGTTCATGCGCTTTGCGACGCGTTGGGCAGCAACTCGCCGCCTTGATTGAATCACGCAGCGCCTTCTCCGCCTTCGTCTCACCCAGATCCGGAGCATATACCGTCGAACCATCGTTCATCGCGTCGCCAAAGGTACCGTACCCACCGCCGCCGAGTTGGAATTCGATGTGCGACTTCCCCTTCACCACGACCTTCGTGATCATGGCGCTTTGCCCTGGCTTGAGCGCGGTGCCGTACTCCTTCAAACGATTGGCCAACTCGCGGTAATCGAGTGGCGTAGCGTTCATCGGGAAGATGTCCACGCCGCGGCTCGTGCCGGGCATATCGATCTTCACGGTCACCGTCTTTCCTTCGAACGCGGCTCGCAGAGCCGCTTCATTTTGCGCGTGGGCAACACTCGTTAGGCACGCAAGCACGAGCGCCACGGCCGCGAGGCGGGGGCGTATCATACAGTCCAGGCTCCAGATTGTGGGGATAAATCCTACAGAGTCTGCACGTCACGCGTGAGAGGCGGCGCGCGAGGCTCGCCCCGGTATACGCGGACGACACCGATTTGTGTCATGCGACGCGCATCACAGCACGAATCGCCGATCGCGGCGTATCGTCGCGCGCGCTCGTGAGCAAGAGTTACCACCGGGCGCAGGAGGTAGTATGCGGCGCTTTATCCCCCCGTACGGAGCAGCCGCGCTCTTCATCGCGACGATCGGCTGCTACGACGATCGCAACCCCACCCACATCCTCGCGGCGAATCCGCCGCCAGCCGCTGACGAAGTGCTCAGCACACACCAGTTGGAAGCCGCAAGTTTCGGCAAAGCCTTCCTCGGAGGGGCCACCACGGTCTTCGACGCGACTGAATCGGCCTTCTCCACCCCAGCACCAAATCTCGACGCAAACGCACTCGCTCTCCACGAAGAAGGTGATGAAGCGTTTGGCGATGTGTTCGACGCGTCGACAGGCCTCGGTCCCCTCTTTCACAACGTCTCCTGCGAGCACTGTCACATCGAAGACGGCCGCGGGCGGCCGCCAGAAGCGGGCGAGGTGCTCGAGACAATGCTCTTCCGCGTGAGCCTCCCCGGCCAGGGTGCACACGGAGCTCCAAAACCGGTTCCAGGATTCGGAGACCAGCTGCAGACGCGTGCGATCAGCGGCGTCCTCGCTGAGGGTGACGTGCACTTCACCTACACGACGGTGAACGGACAGTATGCGGATGGTACCCCATTCTCGCTTCGCGCGCCGACGCACACGCTGATCAATCCGTACACATCGCTCCCGACCGGCGTACTGCTGGGGCCACGGATCGCTCCCGCCGTCTTTGGACTGGGACTGCTGGAAGCCGTACCGGCCGCGCTGTTGTTCGCGTTGTCTGACCCTAACGACCGCAATCGTGACGGGATATCCGGACGCGTCAACATCGTGTACGACGCCGCGTTGCAGCGGAATGCCGTCGGGCGTTTCGGGCTCAAAGCGAATCAGCCGAACCTGAGACAGCAGTCGGCGGGGGCGTACAATGGGGACATGGGCGTTACCACGTCGCTATTCCCTGCAGAAAACTGCGAGGGGCAGCTGAACATCCACGAATGTGCGCGCCACGCAATCGAGGTTGAAGACGAGGTACTCGATGCGTCGGCGTTTTATGTGCGGACGCTGGCCGTCCCTGCGCGGCGCGACGTGAATGACCGGCAAGCGTTGCGCGGTGAGTTGCTCTTCCTCACGGCGGGTTGCGCAGCCTGTCATACGCCGATTCTCGCGACAGGCACGCTACCCGGCGTCCCGGCCGTCTCGAACCAGATCATTCGTCCGTTCACCGATCTGCTGCTACATGACATGGGGCCCGGCCTCGCCGATAATCGCCCGGATTTTCTGGCTTCCGGCCGAGAGTGGCGCACGCCACCACTCTGGGGTATCGGCCTTGTGCAGACTGTGAACGGCCACAGCACGTTCCTCCACGACGGGCGCGCACGCAACATCGAGGAGGCTGTTCTGTGGCACGGCGGGGAGGCGCAAGCGTCGCGAGAACGCTTCCGTCGAATGACCGCGAGCGATCGTGCCGCCCTTCTGCAGTTCCTGCACTCGTTATGAGACGAACTCGTCCACGGAGTGCCGGCTGAGGTCGGCGCTCCGTGGTGCGAATGCCTAACGTGGCACGCGTTTGGACGTAGATTCGGCCGACGCATGACCGCGACCGCATCCCCGCCTGCCGAACATCGCCCGTTCGCACTGCCGCCCGATCTCCCGCGGTGGTCATTGGCGCTCACCGTCGCTGCCCTGGTGATTGGCATCACGTTGCGGCTCCTGCAGTACACGGCAGGTGCCTCACTCTGGCTGGATGAGCTGGCGCTTGCCAACAACCTCGCCGACCGCTCCTGGTCGAGTCTGCTGCGCGAGCCGCTGTCGTACAATCAGGTGGCGCCGCCGGGCTTCGTGCTCTTGCACAAGCTGGTCTACGAACTGGCTGGCGCGAACGACCATGCGCTGCGCGCTTACTCGCTGCTCGCAGGACTCGGCTCGTTAGGCGCGATCACGCTCGTGGCTCTGCGCCTGGGTCTGCGTTCTTGCATGTGGTTGGCGCCCATGCTCCTCGGCCTGAGTGGAACGTTTGCCTTTCAAAGCGCGCAGCTCAAACCATATGCGGGGGATGTCTTTTTCGCGCTCGCCATCGTAACCGCGGCGTTGCGACTGCATGCGGATGCGGACGCTCGCCGGTTTTGGCCGGCCGCGTTAGGCGCCGTCGCGCCGTGGTTTTCATTTCCGGCGGCGTTTGTTCTCGCCGGTGTCGGATTCACGCTGCTGCTCAGCGCGCAGCGTCGCCGCTTCCTCGGCGTGGTCAGCATCTGGGCGGCGTCCACACTCTTGTCGATAGTGTATTCCAGCGCGCGGCTCAGCGCGGAAACCGCGTCGACGATGGCGTCATTCTGGACGACCAGTGTGTCCGGCTTTCCGCCGTCCGTCGCCGCCGCGCTTCCCTGGTTGGGGACAAAGCTGCAGGCGCATCTCTGGTCGGATGTAGGGTTGCGCGGTGTGGCCGTCTGGTTAGGCATCGTCGGCGTCGGCGCCTTCACGTTATGGCGGCGCAACCGCTTCGCTTTGGGCTTCATCGCCTTTCCGCTGCTGGCGGCCGCGCTCGCGGCGCTGCTGCATCGATACCCGCTCGGCAATCGCCTGAGTCTCTGGATTGCCGCCTTCTTGGTGCTCCTTCTGGCGCTGGCGGCTGAAGCTGGCGCTGTCTGGCTCGAGAAGCGCCGCTTTCGCGGGCTGGCTCCGGTGCCGGGGCTGGCCGCGGTCGCCTTTCCGGTCATCAGCCTCGCGTCGCTGCCACCGCCGTATCGCGTCGATCATGTGAAGCCAGTCTTGGCGGCGATCGCCGCCGAACGTCAGCCTAACGATTGGCTCTTCGTGTATCCGGGCGCATGGCATGCCTATCGCTACTATGGTGCCGCGACCGGCTTTCCTCCGGAGCGTGTAATCATCGGCCGTTGTCCCAGACACTCGGAGCGCGAGGCGCTCCGTACGCTGGATACTGTCCGCGGCGAAGCTCGGGTGTGGGTGCTCTTCGCGCACGTATCGCGTCACAAAGACCGCCAGACCCTACTCGGTTACGCGGACCACATCGGGACGAAACGTCTGAGCCTCACGTATCCAAGTCCGTACGTGGTGGCCAGCAGCTCGGTCGACGCGCAGCTGTACGATTTCAGCGATGCGGCAAAGTTGCGCAGCGCCGCCGCCGAAACATTTCCCATACCTTCCGGCGATATCCCTAACGAGCAGCTCACCTGTCTATTCGGTATGGTGCCCGCGGACCCCCCCGGCTCGAGGACTGCTGCCGAACACTGAGAATCGGTGGAACGACAACGGCGAGCAGCACGCCCAGGCGAGTTCGTGCCGCCGGGCCACGTTGGTGACTTGGCAACTGCGAGCGAAGCGACCTTATTGTATCGGTGCGCGTTCGTCCCTGATTTCCGACGCTGTGACATCAGAGTGACGACACTTGGCAACCTTGCACGGCTCGCCGCGGACTAAAGTGGA
Organism: Gemmatimonadota bacterium; assembly: GCA_040753195.1. Lineage (GTDB taxonomy): Bacteria > Gemmatimonadota > Gemmatimonadetes > Gemmatimonadales > Gemmatimonadaceae > DASYRX01. The sequence continues at coordinate 6,005 of JBFMFA010000120.1, forward strand.
GTTCGATGACCAACCTAACCGTGATTCGGCGAACTTCTGCAGCCATCCTGACCGTCAGTTTTTTGGCGCTCGGCGCCTGCGCTAAGGGAACAGCGAGCGCCGCGGACTCCGGGGCTGCTGATACTTCCGCAGCCGCTGAAGGCGCTGCCCCAACAAGCTCTCTGTCTCTGCCAGTCGCGGTTTCCGAAGCCCGCGACGGCGACCTGATCCTGACCGTAACGACGACGGGGCAGGTTCGCTCCGACGCGGAGGCACAGCTCAAATCAGAAGTCGCCGGAACCGTGCAGGCGGTACACGTGCGGCCAGGGTCACGCGTCACTCAGGGGCAGCCGCTCGTTAGGCTCGACCCGCGCCCGCTCGACCTCGCCGTGCAAGAAGCCGAAGCCGCCGTCGCTGAAGCTGAAGTTCGCTTCGCCGACAACATCGTCCCTGACTCTATCGTCACCGGCAAAGCACCAAGCGCCGAGCAGCGTCGCATCGCGCTCACACGCTCAGGCCTCGCATCCGCGCGCGTCCGCCTGGAACGGGCCAAACTCGATCGCGAGCGCGCGGTCATCACCGCGCCATTCGCCGGTATGGTCGACCGGCTCGACGTCGCCGTCGGTGAACGCGTGCAACCCGGCGAATCGATCACCACCGTCGTCTCCATCGCACAGCTACGCATCGAAGCCAACGTACTCGAGCACGATATCCCGCTCATCCGCGAAGGTGGCGTGGCGCTGGTGTCCAGCGCGGCGGCACCTAACGCTTCTGTTCGCGGGACGGTCACCGCCGTGCTGCCGATGGTCGATTCCGCCACACGCTCCGGCCGCGTGTACGTGCGCGTCAACGGAGCACCCAGTTTGCGCCCAGGCATGTACGCCGACGTGCGCCTCGAGGCTCAGCGACTAACGAAGCGGCGCATCGTACCCGCCGCTGCGGTCATCGAACGCGACGGCCGACCTCTCGTCTTCGTCGTCAAGGATGGACGCGCGCAGTGGGTGTACATCCGCCCGGGACGTTCCAACGGCAGCGAGACGGAAGTGCTGCCGGATTCGGCGAGCGGCGTCATCCCGATCGAACCGGGGGATCAGGTCATCGTATCGGGGCATCTGACATTGACCCACGATGCGCCGGTCCGCGTCATTCAGGGCGACACAACGCTGACCGTGCCGGCCGGCAGCGTTAGGCGCCCCGCCGGCAACAGGCCCTAACGCCCGGCCCCGGCCAGCGGCCAATGTCCGTCACACGCGCCGCGGTCAAGCGGCCCGTCACCACCATCGCGGCGACCCTCGCCGTCGTCCTCCTCGGCTCCGTCTCGTTAGGACGCCTTCCGGTCTCGCTCCTGCCGGACGTCTCGCTCCCCGTCCTGACCATCAGGACGCTGTACGAAAACGCCGCGGCCGGCGAAGTCTCCCGCTTCATCGCCGAACCCGTCGAAGAAGCCGTCGCGGCGACACCAGGGCTCGTCGAGCTGCGCACCGTATCCCGCAATGGCGAAGCGATCACCACGATGCGCTTCGCCTGGGGCACGGACATGCAGACGACGCTGCTCAACGTGCGCGAGCGGCTCGACAACGCGCGCGGGCAACTGCCCGAGCGCGCCGAACGGCCCACGCTCCTAACGAGCGATCCTGGGGAGCGACCCATCGCGGTGCTGGCCCTCGCGGGTCAGCAGGATACGCGCAGCCTGGCCCGCACCGCCGAAGAAGTCCACGCGCGTCGACTGGAACAAATCGCCGGCGTCGCGAGCGTTGCCGTCGTCGGTGCGCCGGAAGATGAGATTCGCGTCGAAGTCGACCCGGCCAAGCTCCGGGCCCTGAATCTCACGGCCGACGACGTCGCCACGGCCGTTAGGCAGGCCAACGCCA
>JBFMFA010000121.1:0-7850 GCA_040753195.1 Gemmatimonadota bacterium
GCGTGCGGAATCCACCATCGTGAAGAACACGATCGGAAAGGATCCGACCGATCCCACCAAGTACCCGGAGAACGACCGCAAGAAGTACGGCGGGAACGTCAAGGACCAGGGCGAAGCCATCGCCCTGCGGCAGATCTATACGCTGCTGCGACCGGGCGATGCGCCTAACACCGAGACCGCTCGTCAGGCGCTCGAACGTCTCTTCTTCTCGCCCAAGCGCTACGACCTCGGCCGCGTCGGCCGCTACAAGATCAATCAGCGCCTCGGACTGCATGAAGACCCGGCGATGACGGTTCTCACCAAAGAGGACTTCATCGCGATTCTGCGGTATCTCGTCGAATTGGCCGAAGGTCGCGGCCATGTCGACGACATCGATCACCTCGGCAATCGTCGCATTCGATCGGTTGGCGAGTTGATCGCGAATCAGTTCTCGGTCGGTCTCTCGCGCATGGCGCGCCTGGTGAAGGAGCGCATGTCGATCAACACCGATCCGGAAAAGATCTCGCTGGACGATCTCGTCAACGCGCGCACGGTGTCGGCAGTGATCCAGGCCTTTTTCGGATCGTCGCAGCTCAGCCAGTTCATGGATCAAACGAATCCGCTGGCGGAGTTGACGCACAAGCGCCGTCTCTCCGCGTTAGGTCCTGGAGGCCTAACGAGGGAGCGTGCCGGGTTCGAGGTGCGCGACGTGCATTACTCGCAGTATGGTCGCATGTGCCCCATCGAAACGCCGGAAGGGCCGAACATCGGACTCATCACGTCGCTGGCCTGCTACGCGCGCGTGAACGATCTCGGTTTCGTGGAAACGCCGTATTTCGTGGTGCGCAACGGCAAGGTCACCGATGAAGTCGCGTGGCTCGACGCGAATCGCGAAGAAGACGCGATCATCGCTCAGGCCAACGCGAAGCTGAACCCGGACGGTTCGTTCGTCGACGAGCTGGTGCTCTGCCGCCAGCGCGGTGACGTTCCACTCGTCCCACCCGACCGCATCGACTATATGGATGTGGCGCCCGAGCAGCTGGTGTCCATCGCCGCGGCGCTGATTCCGTTCCTGGAGCACGACGACGCGAACCGCGCGCTCATGGGTTCGAACATGCAGCGTCAGGCGGTTCCTCTGGTGAATCCGCAATCGCCGCTGGTTGGCACCGGGCTGGAAGAAAAAGTCGCGCGTGATTCTGGTGCCGTCGTGATCTCACGACGCGCGGGTGTCGTGACGCACGTGACGGCCGACGAGATCATCGTCGACGCCGGGCCGGAGCGCGCCGGTGGCGGTCGCAAAGAAGACGATCGCCCGCTGGCGCGCCTGACGCAGCGCGACCGCTATCGCCTCAAGAAGTTCTGGCGCACGAACCAGGACACCGCGATCAATCAGCGGCCCATCGTGCGTCACGGTCAGAAAGTAAAGGCCGGTGACGTGCTGGCCGACGGTTCGGCGACCGAGCGGGGGCATCTCGCGTTAGGCGCCAACGTCACGGTCGCCTTCATGCCGTGGTACGGCCACAACTTCGAAGACGCCATCGTGCTCTCCGAGCGTCTGGTGCAGGACGACGTCTATTCGTCGATCCACATCCAGGAGCTGGAACTGCACGTGCGGGACACGAAGCGCGGGCAGGAAGAAATCACGCGTGAAATTCCGAACGTCGCCGAAGAGTCGCTGGTCGATCTCGACGAACGCGGCATCGTGCGCATTGGCGCCCATGTAAAGCCTGGCGACATTCTCGTCGGAAAGATCACGCCGAAAGGCGAGACCGAGCTTTCCCCCGAAGAGAAGTTGCTCACGGCGATCTTCGGTGAAAAAGCGAAGGACGTAAAAGACTCGTCGCTCAAGGTGCCGCCAGGAATGGAAGGCGTCGTGATCGACGTGAAGATCTTCTCACGCATCGAAGATCAGGTTGTCGAAAAGGATCGCGGCGAACGCATCGGTGAGGTGCGTCGCCTCGAGGGTGAGCAGAAGATTCGCGTCAACGAAGTCCGCGACGATGAGTTGCGACACGCGCTGGATGGCCAGACCGTTGCACTCGCCCTCAAGGCGGGCACGGTTGAAGAGGCGATCACCGCGGGGACGAAGTTGACGACGGAGTTGCTCGCCGAGCTGCGTTTCGCGCAGATCGACCTCAAGACATTCCGCGTTGAAAACAAGAAGGCCAACGATCTCGTGCGCGAGCTGATCGACGCCGCGAACGAGGAGAAGGCAAAGATCGAAGAGAAGGCTGAAGAGCGGATCGACCGCATCCTGCAGCCTGACGAGTTACCGCCAGGTGTCATTCAGCTGGTCAAGGTCTACCTCGCCGAGAAGCGCAAAATCTCGGTGGGAGACAAGATGGCCGGCCGCCACGGCAACAAGGGTATCGTCGCGCGCATCGTGCCGCAGGAAGACATGCCATTCCTGCCTAACGGTCGCCCGGTGGATATCGTGTTGAACCCGTTAGGCGTGCCCAGCCGAATGAACGTCGGTCAGATTCTCGAGACGCACCTTGGATGGGCGGCGAAGATCCTTGGCTTCTACGCCAAGACGCCGACGTTCCAGGGCGCGAACGAGCGCGAGATCGGCTTGTTACTCAAGCTGGCGAACCTCAAATGGGTGCGCGATGCGCTGGAACTGAACGAGGTCCCGCTCGATGTCTCGGAAATCGACGTGAAGCGGCTCCTCGGCGACATCAAGCCGGATCGCACGCAGGAGGAGCATAACATCCTGCTTGCGGAGGCGACGCTGAACGATCTGGGCGGCCGCACGGTGTCGCAGGAGACGCGCGATATGTTCCACCGCGTGCGCGACTTCCTCGCGGCCTCGGCGAAGGTGATCGCGATGCGCGAGGAAAAGGAACTGGAGCATCGCATCGAGTTCCACGCGGCAGCCAGCGAGGACGAATCGCAGCGGCCGCAGAAGCGCGCGGAATACAAAGCCGCGTTGCGCCAACTGGAGAAGCAGAAGGGACGCGAGCCGTCGGCGATCCTTGAGGATCTCGAGCTCCCCGCGCTGGCCGGGATGTTAGGCAAGAAGTCCGAAGCCGACGTGGACGGGGCGGCGATCGAGTTGCTGCGGTTAGGCGGCCTCACGGCCGCGGGCAAGAAGACGCTGCGCGACGGTCGCAGCGGCGAAACGTTCACGTTCCCGGTGACGGTCGGCGAGATCTACATGCTCAAGCTGTCGCACCTCGTGGACGACAAGATTCACGCGCGCTCCATCGGACCGTACTCGCTCGTCACGCAGCAGCCGCTCGCCGGTAAGGCGCAGTTCGGCGGTCAGCGGTTCGGAGAAATGGAAGTGTGGGCGCTGGAAGCGTACGGTGCGTCGCACACGCTGCAGGAGATGCTCACGGTCAAGTCCGACGACGTGAACGGACGCTCGCGTGTGTATGAAGCGATCGTGAAAGGACAGAACCTGCCGGAGCCGGGCACGCCGGAGTCGTTCAACGTGCTCGTCAAGGAACTGCAGGCGTTAGGCATATACGTAAAAATGGCATCGAACGAAGAAGAGAACGGCGATGGTGTGCCGTTCCGCAACGACGGCGAGGAGTAATCGATGATCGATTTCCGTACCGCGCGTGAATCGCGCGCCTCCGCGTTCGACTACATCTCGATTCGTATCGCGTCTCCCGAGGAGATCCGTGGGCCCAAGGACTCCAAGGAACGCGAGCGACTGGAGATGCAGGGGATGCGCACCTGGTGGTCGTGGGGGGAGGTCACCAAACCGGAGACGATCAATTACCGATCGTTCAAACCGGAAAAGGACGGCCTCTTTTGCGAGCGCATTTTCGGTCCCGTGAAGGACTGGGAGTGCCACTGCGGCAAGTACAAGCGCATCCGCTACCGCGGCGTGATTTGCGATCGCTGTGGCGTCGAGGTGACGTTGTCCAAGGTACGCCGCGAACGCATGGGGCACATCGAGCTCAGCGTTCCTGTCGCACACATCTGGTTCTTCAAGACGCTCCCCAGCCCGATGGGGAACCTGCTCGATCTCACGCTGCGTGATCTCGAGAAGGTGGTGTATTACTCCAACTACGTCGTGATCGAGCCGGGCCAGCAAGACGTTAGGTCCAACCAGCTGATCGACGAAGAGGAGTATCTCAACCTCAAAATGAAAGCGCGTGAAGAAGGCGACACCGCCTTCTATGCGGACATCGGTGCGCCGGCCGCGCGCGAGCTCCTCAAGCGCATCGACGTCGACAAACTCGCGGCCGAATTGCGTGCGCAGGTGGCGGTGGAGACGTCGCAGCATCGCAAGAAGCAGATGCTGAAGCGCCTCAAGATCGTCGATGCGTTCCGCAACTCCGGTTCCGACGGGACGCGCAACCGTCCCGACTGGATGATCATGGATGTCGTTCCGGTTATTCCGCCGGATCTACGTCCGCTCGTTCCGTTGGATGGCGGCCGCTTTGCGACGTCGGACCTCAACGATCTGTATCGTCGCGTCATCAACCGCAACAACCGCCTGCAGAAGCTGATTCTGCACCGTGCGCCGGAAGTCATTCTGCGCAACGAAAAGCGCATGTTGCAGGAAGCCGTCGACGCCCTCTTCGACAACGGTCGCCGTTCCAAGGCGATCCGTGGCCGCGGCAAGCGGCCACTCAAGTCGGTGTCGGACATGCTCAAGGGGAAGCAGGGTCGCTTCCGTCAGAACTTGTTAGGCAAGCGCGTCGACTACTCGGGCCGTTCGGTCATCGTTGTCGGTCCCGAGCTGCAGCTACATCAGTGCGGTCTTCCCAAGCTGATGGCGCTGGAGCTGTTCAAGCCGTTCATCATCCACAAGCTCGTGGAGAAGGGGATCGCGGAGACTGTGAAGCGCGCCAAGAAGATCGTGGAGCGCGAGAGTCCCGAGGTGTACGAAATCCTGGAAGAGATCATCAAGGACCATCCGGTGCTGCTCAACCGTGCGCCCACGCTGCACCGGTTAGGCATCCAGGCGTTCGAGCCCGTGCTCGTGGAAGGGAAGGCCATTCGCATTCACCCCCTGGTTTGTGCGGCGTTCAACGCCGACTTCGACGGGGACCAGATGGCGGTGCACGTCCCGCTTTCGTTCGAAGCGCAGATCGAAGCGCGGCTGCTCATGCTGTCGTCAAACAACATCCTCAAGCCGTCGGATGGTCGTCCGGTGGCGGAACCCTCACAGGACATCGTGCTGGGCTGCTACTTCGCGACCAAGGCGCCGGCCGATTTCGACGCGCTGCAGCGTGACACCAAGGCCGTCGGCAAGTTGCGTTCGTTCACGGACGTGTCGGAAGTCGAGATGGCTCTGGCGTTAGGTGACGTCACGCATCACACGGCGGTGCGCTACTACGCGACGGTCGACGGCGACCCGAAGTGGGTCGTCACCACGATCGGTCGCGTCCTCTTCAACGCGATCGTGCCGCCGGAAATCGGCTTCCAGAACCGCGAGATGAAGAAGAAGGCGTTAGGCGAGCTGGTATTCGACGCGTATCGCCGCGTCGGCTTGGCGCGCACGGTCGCCTTCCTCGACCGTCTCAAGGAGTTCGGGTTCTTCAACGCAACGCGCGGTGGCGTGTCCATCGGCGTGGAGGACCTGCACATCCCCGCCGATAAGGCGACGCTGCTCGCCGAGGCGTCGGAACGCGTGGAACGCTTCCAGAAGGCGTACCAGACGGGCAACATCACGAACGGAGAGCGCTACAACAAAGTCATCGACACGTGGACGCACGCGAACTCGGACATCGCGGACGCGATGGTCAAGACCATGCGCGAGACGTCCAAAGGCTTTAACCCCGTCTTCATGATGTTCGATTCGGGGTCGCGTGGTTCACGCGATCAGATCCGCCAGTTGGCGGGTATGCGCGGGCTCATGGCGAAGCCGCAAAAGAAGCTGACGGGTGGTATCGGCGAAATCATCGAAACACCGATCAAGTCGAATTTCCGTGAAGGGCTATCGGTGCTCGAGTACTTCCTCTCCACGCACGGAGCGCGCAAGGGTCTGGCCGACACGGCGCTCAAAACGGCCGACGCCGGGTACCTAACGCGACGTCTCGTCGACGTGGCGCAGGACGTGACGATCACCGAAGAGGACTGCGGAACGATTCAGGGTCTGGACACCGCGGCGCTCAAGGAAGGCGAAGACATTATCGAGCCGTTGGCCGAGCGTATCGTCGGTAACGTGGCGGCCGAAGATGTCGAGGATCCGCACATGCGCGATGAGTCGGGCCGGCCGCGGTTGCTTGCGGAAGCTGGTCAGCTTATCGACGAAGACATGGCGACGGAGATCGAAGAAGCCGGCATCGAGAGTGTGCGCATCCGTTCCGTACTCACGTGCGAAGCGAAGCGCGGGCTCTGCCGCATGTGCTACGGCCGCAACCTCGCCACCATGGCGATGGTCGATCTCGGCGAAGCGGTCGGAATCATCGCGGCGCAGTCGATCGGCGAGCCGGGGACGCAGCTCACGCTGCGCACCTTCCATATCGGTGGTACGGCGGCGCGTATCGCGGAACAAACGTCGCGCCGGTCGAAGGTGGCCGGTACGATCGAGTACGGCGATCGCCTAACGGCGGTTGTGAACCCCGAAGGCCAGCGGATCGTGACCTCGTACGAAGGGGAGATCGTGATCCGCAGCTCGTCTGACAAGAATGCCGCGATCGGTGCGCGTCTGGCGGTTCCGTTAGGCGCCACGCTGCTCGTGGAGGACGGTGACGAGGTGAAACGCGACCAGGTGATCTTCACCTGGGATCCGTACTCGAATCCGATCATCGCGGACGTGGAAGGCGTAATTCGCTTCGTCGACATCGTCGAAGAGGAGACCGTCGCGGAAGAGCTCGACGAGCTCACCGGCCTGCGTCAGCGCGTGATCATCGAGGATCGCGAGAAGAAGCTGCACCCGCACATCGAGATTTGGCAGACGAAGGGTGGCAAAGAAAAGAAGGTACGTGACTTCGTGATTCCCGTCGGGGCGCAGCTGGTGGTCGAGAACGATCAGCAGATTCACGCCGGCGAAACGATCGCGAAGATCTCGCGTGAGGCATACAAGACGCGCGACATCACGGGCGGTCTGCCGCGTGTCGCCGAGTTGTTCGAGGCTCGCAAGCCGAAGGATCCGGCGACGATTTCGGAGATCGACGGCATCGTTAGGTTCGGCGACATCAAGCGCGGAAAGCGCGAGATCTTCGTGCAGCCGGCCAAGACGGATGCCGGTCAGTGGGTCGTGGACGAGTCGCAGACGGCGCAGCTGTATGAAGTACCGGCCGGTAAACACTTGCGTGTGCACGAGGGCGACCGCGTGCGCGCCGGTGATAGACTGTCCGAAGGTCCGGTGAATCCACACGACATTTTGCGGATCAAGGGACCACGCGCGGTACAAGAATACCTGCTGAACGAAGTGCAGGAGGTGTACCGTCTGCAGGGTGTGAAGATCAACGACAAGCACATTGGTGTGATCGTGAAGCAGATGTTGCAGAAGGTGCGCGTGCTAGAGCCAGGCGACACGGGCTTCCTGGAAGGGGAGCACGTGGACAAGCAGGCGTTCCGGGAGCAGAACGATCGTGCCAAGAAGAAGAAGCAGAAGCCGGCGACGGCGGAGCCGCTGTTGTTGGGCATCACCAAGGCGAGCCTAACGACTCAGTCGTTCATCTCGGCGGCGTCGTTCCAGGAGACCACACGCGTGCTCACCGATGCCGCGATTCGCGGTGCGCGGGACGACTTGCTGGGTCTCAAGGAGAACATCATCATCGGTCACCTGATTCCGGCTGGTACGGGTATGTACCGCTATCAGGAGGTCGATATCGAAGGTGAGATGCCGGAGATGCCGGAGCCCGATCTGGTGGGCGAGCCGGTCTTCCCGAGCGTCTTCCAGGCGACGGCGGCCGCGGTGGCCGAGCGGCCGGGTGGGTTTGCGCCTTTGCCTGGTGAAG